>SCSX01000066.1 GCA_004297825.1 Spirochaetota bacterium | reverse complement strand
GACCTGTTCCATGTCGAAGGCGTGCCCGCGGCGCCCACCTTCGGCGCGAAGCTAAGCCCCCGGTCGCGAAGGTGCAACGACGTGAAAGGCGTTTTCTCCTATGCCGAATCGATATTCAACGCCATGCGGCATTACGCGGATTACGACTTCATCATGAAGCATCCGAACTATGAAAGCCTTCTCTGCTTTATCGATACCCGCGGAGACGACTGGCTCAACTATTCCATGGACACGGGTGAAAGACTTGAGCTGTTCATCAAGGGCATGAAGGCGGCGCTGGAGTTCCTGAAGGGTTTCGACTGGAACGGTTATAAAAAGAAGAGGGCGTAAACCTCGCGGTGAACAGGCGGGAGCGGCGTTCACACGTTGAACTCAAGCACGAACCTCGTACCGTTGCCGCGCTCGATCCTGACAGAACCGTCGAGCTGGGTCACCAGCATACCTATGAGGGCGAGCCCGAAACCGGGAGAGCGCTCGATGTCGACCGAATGCGGGATGCCGATACCGTCGTCCCCGATAACGATCGTCGCCCGGTTGTCCGTTTTGGAGGCAATAACGGTAATCACCCCTTCACCCCGGCCGATAAAGGCGTATTTCATCGCGTTGGTGACGATCTCGTTGATGATGATTCCCAGGGGGGGCAATATTTTCATACCCAGCATGAAATCATCGACCTCTGTGACGATCTTCGCGAAAGGCGGGGCGGGAAACATTTTTACGATCTCATGTACAAGGGGCGGGACATAGTCCCCGATCGTCATCTCCCTTAGATTCTCCGAATGATACAGCTTTTCGTACAGCACCCTCATGCTTTGCATGCGTCTCCCCGCATTCTTCAGGGCCTCGACGGCCGAAGGCTCGTTCATCGTGCCCGCCTGCATGGAGAGCAGGCTCATCATCGTATTCATGTTGTTCTTGATGCGGTGGTGCACCTCCCTGAGGATTATTTCCTTTTCCGCGAGCAGACTGCCAATCCGTTCTTCCGCCTGCTTGCGTTCGGTGATGTCCCGTGCCGTGCCTTCGAAACCCGTAACCGCGCCCGCCGCGTTGCACAGGGGAACGGCGCTCGACGTATGCCAGTACCAGGAGCCGTCGATATGGCGAACGCGGTATTCGAGGCCGTCCTGCCGCCGGCCCGTCTCGATCACCTTGTTCAGCCACGCGTTGCATGCCGGGCGATCGTCCGGATGGATAAACGTCTTGAATCGCTGTCCCGTCACCTGGTGTACCGGATGCCCCAGCAGCGCGGTCCACCCGGGGGACACGAAGGTCAGGATTCCGTCCGCGGTGAGGGTATAGATGATATCGTGATTGTTCTCGATGAGATGGCGAAAGTGCGCTTCGCTCACCCGCACGTCCTGGAACATCCGGCTCATGAGGATGACGCCCAGGAAGAGGAATACCGATACGATAAGCGTCAGAACCTCCGCGGCGGCGAGCTCCTGGCCGGTTTTCATGAATTCGCCCATCGTGGCGGCGCGGCGTGCGACGATCAGCAGCGACGAGAGCGCGATCAGGAGCCACGGCAGTTTACGCGGGGCCCGACGTACCTGGAGGAGGGCGATAATCGCCGCCGTGAACTGCAGCAGGATGCCTATTACGTAGACGGTGGTGTTCATGACATTACGTTTCCCGGATTTCCTTATGGACGGCGTCACGATACCAAGTTGGGCGATAATGTCCATCATTTATTGAACACGTTGACCGGCATTGCCCAATGGGCATTACCATGGTTATCGCGCGCATCGCCCATGTACTGCGGGCGTATCGACGAAATCGAAGCAGAAGCTCCCGACCGGTCAAGGACGGAGAAATCCGGCGCCGGAAAACAAAGCTCGTATATTGTTTCAATGTTGCGCATCGGAAACAGTTGGTTCCGATGCGCAACAAGGTGATTTCAGGCTTATCCCGTGTAATAGAACAATAAGTTTTGGCATAATGAATACAATTCCCCCCAAATAGTTCATGTTATTAATGAAAACCGGCTCCCCCCACCAACCCATCCTGTGTATTCCTGTGACAAGGACGTCCGATATTTCTCCGGTGATGATGCGACTATGCAACACACCTGGTACACTATATTCCCGGGAGAGCAAATCCGCGCCTAAATTATTTAAGCCTTCATCCGCTCCCCAACGGAGGTTTCCGGAATAAATGAATCAAATGGAAAGCAGACCGGTTTTCATACCATCGGTGCTTTTATAATCCGGAAAAATACGAAATTGAGCTATGGCTTTTCAGGGGATTCTATTTTCACTACGTTATTTTTCTCGATTGCCTGAGATTAGATTGGTGAATATCAGGCGGGGAAGTTTGGCACGAAACATGCTTACTTTCACTTTGGGACTCGTGTTGATGAAAGAAAGTGGAAAAGACCTTGATGACGCATAATTGCAGTGATACAATCATATACGAACACGAGGTGGACATATTTTAAAATGCGGTAAAATCCAGTTAACGCAACATCGGGCGCAGGGATGAATAATCCACAGCCACTTCATGAATTGCACGGAGATGCACATGAAGCTTAAAGATATCATGACTGTTGCATTTCCCTCATTGGGTCCGGAATGCTCCATACGGGAGGCCGCAGCCATATTCCTGGCTCATCGGACGGACAGCGCGCCTATTGTGGATTCCCACGGATCCCTTCTGGGTCTTTTCACTACGCATCATATCAATCACGCCGTCAGCATGGACATGGGGGGAACTACCCCCGTCGGCTCCCTCATGAAAGTGGATGTCAAGATCGGCAATCCCGATGAACGCGTAGAAGATATCATTTATTTCGATCAAGGGCAGCTTCCCGTCGTGGATTCGGGCCGGGTTGTGGGAATGATTTCCAGGACCTGTTTCGCACGCGCCGTTGCGGAGAAATATCAAAGGACGAGCAGCGAGTTCAAGGCCATTATCAATTCGACGTCCTATATGATAATCCAGACCGATACCGACTGCATCATCAACGTATTCAACAGGGCAGCCGAGAAAATTCTGGGGCTCGGTGCCGAATTTGCGGTTGGGAAAAATATTTCGGAGGTGCTTCCCGGCATCGATTTCAGATCGGCGATAGAATCCGGACACGAGATTCTGCCGCAAAAGGTAATGGTCCGCGAACGGCCCTATATCATGAGCAGCTACCCGGTCGAAATGAACGGTACGCTTATCGGGGTCGTCTCGCGTTTCCAGGACATCTCGGAGCTGGAAAAAATATCGCACGAATTGGAAAACGTAAAGGAATTGAACCGCGACCTCGACGCGATCATCGAATCGTCTTACGACGGCATCTGGGTGACCGATGGCGACGCGAACGTATTAAGAATCAACAAAGCCTATGAAACGATCACGGGACTTCCGTGCAGCTCGTTCTATGGCCGTAACATGAGGGACCTCGTTCGGGAGGGATTTTTTTCGCAGTCCGTTACCCTTCTCGTATTGGAGAAGCGCAGTCCCCAGACCATATTTCAGGAAACCAAAACCGGCAAGTCGCTCCTGGTGACCGGCAATCCCATCTTCAAGGAAAAGGGGGAAATCATCAGGGTGGTGACCAATGTCAGGGACATCACGGAATTAAAACAATTAATTGAAAAACTAGATGAGAGCCAGCGGATTGCGCGGATATTCCAGAGCGAGCTGAACGATTTACGGAACAAATACAAGAAGTATGATAAAATCGTCTGGAATTCCCTTGAAATGAAGAAATTCATCGACTCGGCGAGCAAGATCGCACTGGTCAACTCGACGGTTCTTGTAGTAGGTGAATCGGGGACGGGCAAGGAGCTCGTTGCGGAGTTCATCCATACCAACAGCAGCCGCACCTCCATGCCGCTTATCAAGGTCAACTGTGGCGCAATTCCTGAAAGTTTAATCGAATCCGAGCTCCTGGGTTATGAATCGGGAGCGTTCACGGGCGCCCGACGAGGGGGAAAGCCGGGATATTTCGAGATCGCCAACAACGGAACCCTCTTCCTCGACGAAATCGCCGAGATGCCCTTTAATCTTCAGGCGAAGCTGCTCAGGGTTCTTGAAGCCCAGGAAGTCACACGGATTGGGGGCAAGAAGCCGCAGCAAATCGACGTGCGGGTGATTGCCGCGACAAACAAAAATCTGATCGAGCTGGTTAACGCCAATAAATTCCGCGGCGATTTATATTATCGTCTGAATGTTGTGCCGCTTGTAGTTCCTCCCCTCCGCGATCGAAAAGATGACATTCCTTACCTGGTGGCCCATTTTGTCTCTATGTTTAATCGGACCCTGAAGATGACCAAGCGAATACTTCCGGAGGTTGTCGATGTGTGCATGGAGCTCGAGTGGCCGGGAAACATCCGTGAACTGAAAAATCTCGTGGAAAGGCTGATGGTGCTTTCTGCAAAAGATCTTATCGGCATTGACGACCTGCCGCAATCCTTCAGGGGCGGCAGAAATGCAACATCCCCGGGGATAATTCTCACCGCACTCATGCCCTACAGGGAAGCGATCACCAGCGTTGAAAGGCAGCTCTTGCAGATGGCATATTCTTCATCCAAAACGACACGCCAGATGGCGGAGGATTTGAAAATTAACGCGTCCACGATCGTAAGAAAAGCCGCGAAGTATGGAATCACCCATGCCGCAATCGAATCGAATGAACCTGTTGTGAAATAGCAACGAGCGTTGCGGCGGTGCAAAGAACGGTAGTATGCGCCCATGAAGCGATTCGAATCAGACGATGCTGAAATTAAAGCAATCTTCCTTATATGCTTGTTCCCTCTGGGTTAAACCGGGGAATAATGAATCCATTCTGAGTTTATGATTGTTGTGATAACCCCCCGGTGTTTTATCGATGATGTCGAACTGCAACACCGCCTGCGGTCTAACGCCCGAATTTGAGACTATCGCCCGTCTGGGCTGTGTAATATTGTTTTCTCGCACGCGGGAAACCGTCCCACGAGAGGCAATTTCATATTATGAACTGCCGAGAACCTGTCCGCCTTTAATATTTTGCCTGCTTAAAAGCGGAAAGATGCTTCGCGGTTGCGATTTGAGCCCATTAAAGAGGAAATATATTTCCTTATTTATACAACGCACTGGTAATCCAAAGCAAAAATGCCGCCATCGGCCTTTTGGCACGGAACATGCATATAGGGTAATGAAGCGCTACCAACCAGACGGTTCTAAATCCGGCAGGTTGCGCTTTAAGCCGAATTTAATTAAAACGATGGAGGGCTTTATGAAACGATTCATGTTGCTGTTTTTAAGCATAGTTCTCGTCTTCGGAGTGTGTGTCATGCCAGGGACGGCCAATGCGGAAGAAAGCAAACCCATTGGGGTCACGGTCGGCCTGGATTTCTGGAATAATTATTTCTGGAGGGGCGTAGACTTTTTCGGTTCCGGCGTGGGCGTTTTCTTTCCCTGGGTCTACTACGGCGTCGGCGACACGGGACTCAGCTTCATGTACCTGGGACAGTACGCTGCCGAGACCTTTGGCGACAGCACGCGGATGAATGATCCCGACCAGGGAAAGGGGCTCGTGGCATACGAGGGGGCGCATTTCAATGCCGCATACAAATATGTCGTTAAAGATGTCATCACTTTGGGAGTCAGCGGTTGGTACTACTGGTTTTATAATTGCGATGACAAGCTTGGTTATGACTGGAGCTGGTATGAAGGGACTGTTTCGGCGACCGTCACCGCGGTGCCTCTGAATCCGACCCTGTCATATACCTACGACTATTTCGTGGATAAAAAAGTAACCACGACCGGCGAACAGGGAAAAAATCATTATGTTAAACTTTCCGTAGGTCACTCAATTGAGCTGGTCAAGGGAAGTTCGCTTGGACTGGGGCTTTCCGCGGCCTACTTTCAGTGGGAGTCCATGGATAAAAAAGGAGTCAGCGATATAGTCGCTTCGACAAAGCTTGCGACCAGCGCCGGTGCCGTATCCTTTTCCGGCGGTCTTAATTTCGCGTATGTGCCGGACAGCGAATTTAACGGAGACGGTGTCAACAGGTACCGCTGGTGGGCGAATTTCGGCGCGAACTATTCGTTCTAACGGAGCATGCGTGGATGGTCATCCGGTGAGCGGATGAAGACGGCATTACATTATTCAATAAATCTTCAATAAGGGGGGAGTATGATCACACGAAGAAAAGCTTTGCTTCTGGGTTCCCTGCTTACCGTGGTACTGGTAGGTATCGGGACGGTTTCAAGGTGCGGCACTGCGGATGTAAAGGTCTACGCATTCAAGTGCGGCGTTCTTAAAACTCAGACGCAGTATATGCTTAAGGATACCAGGGTGGGCACGCCCATGGATATCCCGGTTACATTTTTCCTGGTCAAGCATAACAGCGACTGGGTGGCCTTTGACCTGGGAAACAATGCCATGGTGGCAAAGGACCCGATAGGCTATTGGTCGGAACCGGTCGTAAAAGCCTACACGCCCGTCATGAAGGATTACGAAGAATTCAAGGTCCAGATCAAGAAAGAACTCGGGATCGAGCCAAAAGATATCAAGCTCGTAGTGCTGAGCCACGGACATCTTGATCATGCCGGTGCTGTCGACAACTTCGCAGGTACCAAGGTCCCAATTTATATGCAAAAGAAAGAACTCGAGAATGTAAAAGCCGAACTTGAAAAGTTCAAAGCGACGGGGAAGAAAACCGCGTACATCCCCGGCGATTGGGACAAAATGAGCGAGCTCAATATCAAAACCATAGAAGGCATATTCGATGTCTTTGGGGACCAGAGTGTGGTTGTATTCCCCACTCCCGGACATACTCCCGGCCATGAATCGATGATGGTGAAAGCGGGTGGGAAGTCGTTCATCTTTTGCAGCGACGCTAACTACACCCTCGAGAATATGATCGAGGCTATCCCGCCCGGACTGGCGTGGGATCTCCCTCAGTCTCTCCAGGGATTGTATGTGTTCAAGGTCATGAAATGGTTGCATCCGTCGGTTGAGATTGTGCCGTCGCACGATCCCACGTACTGGAAAGACAAACCGGTGGGGGCTAAGGAATTCAAAATCTAATCAAAGAGGAGAAAGAAGCCATTTTCTATCTTTGAACGCCTTATGTAGTAACCTGACCGGAAACGGGCATGGTGGCATGGATAAACACATGAGAGCCACAATGCCATTCATGCCCCTTCCGGGTCCTTTTCAAGGAGTGCCGGGGACGTCGGATGTGAAATGGAGCAGGGTCAGGGCTTTTTGCGGCATGGTCATGAAAACGACGCACGCTCCCGTTGATCGGATTTTCATGGCCGGGCCGGAGGAAGTCCGTTGGATTCTCTCGAGGTAACACGTGAATGGATTTTAATAATGGCGAATGAGGTGAGTTATGGAAAAAACAGCAGGCACATTGAAAACCGCGCAGGAATATGAAGAGAGCCTGCGAAGGCTCAAGCTCGTGGTTTACATGTTCGGCGAGCGCGTGGAGAACGTGGTGGATCATCCCATCATCAGGCCGTCGATGAACGCGGTCGCCATGACCTATGCGATGGCCCAAATGCCGGAGTATGAAGATATCATGACGGCGAAGTCGCACCTCACCGGGAAAAAAATAAATCGTTTCTGCCATATACATCAGAGTGTCGACGACCTGGTGAAAAAGAGCAAGATGGGGAGGCTTATCGGATCGCTCACCGGCTGCTGTTTTCAGCGGTGCGTGGGCATGGACGCGATGAACGCCCTCTCGATGACGACATTCGACACCGACAAAAAGCACGGCACCGAGTACAACAAGCGCTTTTTGAAATACCTGGAATATGTCCAGGGGAACGACCTTGTCTGCGACGGTGCGATGACCGACCCGAAGGGGGACAGGGGGCTCGCCCCGCACCAGCAGGCGGACCCCGACCTGTTTCTGCACGTGGTCGAGGAGCGCAAGGACGGCATAGTCGTGCGCGGCGCGAAGGCGCACCAGACCGGGGCAGTGAACTCGCATGAAATCATCGTGATGCCGACCATCTCGATGCGGGAAGAGGACAGGGATTACGCGGTCGCCTTCGCGCTCCCTTCGGATACGCAAGGAATATCTTATATAATGGGAAGGCAGTCCTGCGACACGCGAAAGCTGGAAACGGGAACCATAGACCGCGGTAACCGGGTTTTCGGCGGACATGAGGCGCTCGTCGTTTTCGACAACGTGTTCGTACCGTGGGAGCGGGTATTCATGTATAAGGAATGGGACTTCTCCGGGCAGCTGGTGGAACAGTTCGCTTCTTATCACCGGCAGAGCTATGCATGCAAGGTGGGCGTGGGGGACGTGCTTATCGGCGCCACCCAGACCATCGCCGAGTACAACGGCGCGGACAAGGCGTCCCATGTGAAAGACAAGGTGATCGAGATGAACCACCTGAACGAGACGCTTTATTGCGGCTGCATCGCGTGCGCGGCTGAAGGCCACAAGGAGCCCTCCGGGACCTACTATGTGAATACGCTCCTTGCCAACGTCCATAAGCAGAACATAACCAGGTTTCCCTACGAAATCGCCCGCATCGCCCAGGACATCGCGGGGGGCCTCATGGTAACGCTGCCGTCGGAGCAGGATTTTAATTCACCTTTAACAGGCACGTGGGTGAAAAAATATTTCCAGGGCAGGTCGGGCGTGCCTACGGAAAACCGGTGCAGGATACTCAGGCTCATTGAAAACATAACCATGGGGACGGCGGCGGTGGGATACCTTACGGAATCCATGCACGGCGCGGGCTCGCCCCAGGCACAGAGGATCATGATCGCGCGGCAGGTAAACATGAAGCAGAAGCAGAAGACCGCCAAACAGCTCAGCGGAATCACGGAGGAAAAGCAATAGCGCGAAAAATCGGCCTGAAGTACTGCGGCGGGTGCTCGCCTCATTACGATCGGGTCGACTTTGTAAACCGTCTTTGCGCCCTTTTCCCGAATAACTGGGAATTCGTGCACTACGCTGATAACGATGCCGACCTGTATCTTGTCGTCGTCGGATGCAGAATTGCGTGTAACGACAGGACGGAGATCGGGGGGGAGCGCATCCTGGTAATAGATGGGCACGAGGACGAGGCGGCGGTCGCAGTCGCGATTAGGGGAGAATTGGAGCCGTTGATAATCCAATAAAACGTGGAGGATAACCATGAAAAAATGGGCAAACGAATACAGGAATAAACTGGTAACCGCGGCGGAGGCGGTCAGCCATATTAAATCCGGGAATCGTGTGGTGGTAGGGCATGCATGCGGTTCTCCCGAAGAGCTCCTAAAGGCAATGGTTGAAAATTGCAGCGCCTATGAAAATGTGGAAATAGTCCACATGGTGGCAATGGGTCCTTCGGGATATTGCAGGGCGGGTATGGAAAAACATTTTATCCACAACTCGCTTTTCGCGGGATCGACGAGCCGGAGCGCAATCAACGAGGGGCGCGCGATATTTACCGCATGTCATTTTAGTCAGATACCCCGGCTCTTCAGGGAAAAAATTCTTCCCGTGGATGTGACACTCTGCATGCTCTCGACGCCCGACGAGCTGGGATACTGTTCGTTCGGCGTTTCGGTGGATTATTCAAAACCCGCCGCCGAGAGCTCAAAAATGATAATAGCTGAAATCTCATCGAACATGCCGCGTACCCGGGGGGACTCATGCATTCATATTTCAAAAATTGATTATATCGTGGAAACACAGTCCAAGCCTATCGTTCTTAATCCTCCCAAGAAAACCGAAGAGGATAATAAGATCGGGGCATATTGTGCAACCTTGATTAAAGACGGCGATTGCTTGCAACTTGGGATTGGCGCGCTTCCGGATGCGGTCCTGAGCTTCTTAAAGGATAAAAAGGATCTTGGAATACACACTGAAATGTTTTCGGACGGAGTCGTTGATCTCATTGAGTCGGGAAATATCACCTGTGCGCAAAAAAACTTTCACCCCGGGAAAATGATCGCCACATTTTTCATGGGGACCGAGAGGCTTTATAAATTCGTTCATGACAACCCGATGATTGAAATGCACCCGGTCGATTATACGAACAACCCGGCGATAATTGCGTGTAACGATAACATGGTATCGATTAATTCCGCTTTGCAGGTCGATTTTACCGGGCAGGTGGTTGCCGACACTATCGGGTATAATCAATACAGCGGATCCGGCGGACAAGTCGATTTCGTCCGCGGCGCGGCCTGGTCCAAGGGGGGTCGATCGATACTTGCGTTTAACTCGACCGCATCAGGGGGGAAAATATCCAAGATATGCGCACATATCGACGAAGGGGCCGTGGTGACCACGCCCCGGACGGACGTACACTATATCGTAACCGAATACGGTATCGCCGACTTGCGCGGCAAATCCGTTTCTCAACGCGCAGAGGCTCTTATCGCCGTTGCGCATCCGGATTTCAGGGAAGAATTGTCCCGCGAATTGTCCGGAAGGTACGCGCATCGGGTATCGGCAAAGGTGTGATGATTGTGATGTATACCCGACAGAAACCGGTTTTCAACATTAATCGAAGGTTGCGCGCCGCCACCGGCGGCGCGCAACCTGTGCCTGGTGCGAGAACCGATTTCGGACAGGTTTAAATAGGCTTATTCACGGAAAAGAATTTACATAGGAGGAATGTGTATGAGTTTAAAAAGAGAACACGGTGCGGTCCAACCGGGTATTCCGTTGGGCCCGCTGACGCTTCGGTTGCCGTTTATTCATTACAAATTTGAATGGGCGGACTATGTTCAGGGTCTCATCATGTGTACCGTATGCCTCTCGATAATCACCATCCTCACCGAGAAACTCGGGATGTCGTTCGAAGTGGCCCTGGCGATTGTCGTATTAAACGGCGCGCTTTATCTGGCTCATGTCACGTTCGGGGATATGGTGGTGCCGGGCTGGATCACGCCCGCGATTCCGCTCCTTATTGCCTACTGTGAAACCTTCCCGATGGGTTCCGAGCGGATTCAGGCGCTCATTGCGTTTGAACTCACGTTCGGGCTTTTCTGCATTCTACTGGGCTTGACCGGATTGGCAAAAAAATTTATCGCGCTCGTGCCCAATGCAATACAGTCCGCGGTGCTGCTGGGTGCCGGTTTCGCCGCCGTAATGCTGGTTTTCGATCCTAAATCAAAAGGTCTTCGCAGTTTCGATTCGAATCCCTGGACGATCACCATATGCATCGGCCTGGTATTTTATCTGCTTTTCTCTGAAAGCTTTAAAAGGTTCAGACGCCAGTATAAATGGGCGGGATTGATCTCGAACCTGGGGATCATGCCGGCCTTGGCCCTTGCCATCATCGTCGGTCCCCTGGCCGGAGAGCTTCAATGGCCGCAGTATGACGGGAGCATTTTTACGACCCCGGATTTTATCACCCTTTGGAAAGATTTCACGATATTCGGTGCTATCCCGTTTCCGCCGCTGAGCATGTTTATTTCCGGCCTGCCCATGGTGTTTAGCGCATATGTGGTCGCCTTTGGTGAAATCATTCAAAGCCAGGCCCTCCTTGACGATGCTCAGAAATATCGCCCCGATGAAAAGATCGACTATGATGCCAACAGATCGCATATCATATTCGGCGGCCGTAATGCGCTCATGAGTATTTTCGGTCCGGATATTTCCATGTGCGGGCCTATGTGGGCTGCCATGACTGTAGTGGTATGCGACCGGTTTAAACACGGTCCCAAGGCTATGGACTCGATTCATTCAGGCGCGGGCAGTTTCAGGTGGGGAACCTTCACGGGATATTTCGTCGCTCCGATTGTTTCAAGCGTGAAGCCGATTCTCGGTGTCGGGCTTGCGCTTACGATGCTCGTGCAGGGTTTCGTTGCGGTCCGTGTCGGAGTATTGAAATCACGCGCTTTTAACGATCTTGGCATTGCCGGTGTTGCCGGCGCGGTACTCGCGGTCCGAGGCGCGGCATGGGGACTTGCGGTGGCGACGATACTTACCGCCCTCGTCTATATAAGTAAAAACTGGCGCAAGGCATACGAGCAGGAAGAACCGGTATTCCCCTGTGATTCGCCGGCCTGTATACAAAAAGAGGTGGAAGAGGCGATGGCGGAATCCCAGTAGGATGAATCAGCGACGCATGATGGATAGTACGGTTCTCCTAATAAATTTTTCTGAGTGAAACAGATGCCATGACGCGTGAGTGCGCATGGCATATTTTTATCGACTCGAAAGGGGTGTAAGCCTGGCTGATCAAGGTACTATAGTTCTTGGGGATATGCAGGGATAAGCGGGGGTTTCGGCACGGCTTCGAACCGGGAGTGACAGGAGGCGCATGATGATCGGCTCATATCTGAAAGACGAACAATTTCAATCGACCATGGTTTAAAAGCAGGTGACAAACTTGTCGACGGTTCGATAATGAAAGAAGCGATCCAGGCGAAGAATCGGGTAAGCAAGAAAGTGGAGAAAAATGTATTCGGATTTTCATACATAGGGACAGCGTGTCCGATACTGGATAAGTCCGGGAATGTCCAGGGGGGGCTCAATGAACAGAATGATATTTTAAACGAGTTGTCCGCGATTACACAGCAATTACTTACGGTGAGCGTAGTATTGTCGACACTGACGCAAAAAATGATTCAACGAAATTGATATAATTACGGAATAACGGCATGGCATACATCGATGGAAATGCGTATCCTTCCGATTCAACGGGTGACAAAAAGCGCATAACGGTATTGCTTTCATCCAGCCTGTTGGTCGGCCTCTTGCTGAAGTTTTATCCCGGTTCGGAATGGGAGACGTCGCAGATTGTAATTCTGACGGCATCGTTATGTACCCTCATCGCGGCGGCATACTTCAAAATGAATCCGGTTTCGCGAATGCGGGTATTCAGGAAAGATAGATACCGGCAGTATGTCCAATCGCATGAGAGAATACTCGAAAAACTCGCCCTCCTGGATGATGCCCATTTCATTTTGACGAATTTATCGGTCGAGTTTTTTCATGTTAAGTTTGTCATTATATCATGCAGCGGCATATATATTATCACCGGCATGGAATTGGAGAACGATCTGACCTTCACGGAGGGATTGGCAAATAAAAACAGGGCATCGATTGATAAAACGGCATCCAACCTTTGGCGCGTATGTTATTTCCTTAATATCGTCTTTAAAAAATCATTCAAGATCGACAGCATGCCCCGGCCGATTATGGTAATTCCGGAAACGGAAAAGCCGCCCTCCGATGAGTACGATGGGATATCGATCATATCCATTGAAAATCTTCTATCGATGTTGAAAGAAAACAGCTCCTGTAAGCTCTCTGCGGAACAGCGCGATAGTATTGCGTATTACCTGTTAAACCGATACGTTACGCGCGAATCCCCAAACGCGCATTAAGGGCGCTGCGCCGATATTACTTCGCCTTCGCGAACGCCTTCTCCACCACGGCCAGGGTCTTCTTCGCCAGTTCGGGCGTCATCGCCAGGGCCTTCGGCCCGAGCGGGCTCCCGTCGATAAGCGAGTGCCGGTGAACCGCCCCGGGCACGACCGTTTTTCCTCCCCTCGAGAACGCGACCTCGTCCTTGTGATGCGGTTTGCGGTACCCGGAGGTTCTTCCCTCGAATGCCACGTCCCCGTCACCTCTTCTTCTTTACCGGCTTCATGAATTTTTTCTCGATCAGATCCATCGATTGAAGCAGAAGGAAAAGCTCGTCATTCGGTTCATTTTCAGGCGTGATACCGACGGTCTTCAATAAATCTTTCATCTTTTTCGATACGTACTCGATCGAATTGGAAATGTAAAAAGGAAAATACCATAAGTAACCGAACGCCAGGAGGAGGCACATCGTTCCGATCACCGACATGGATATGAGGATGCTCCGGGAATCTGCCCTGGTGAGCTCGTTTTTCCGCACTATCGCCTGCATGTTGATGTCGTTGATGCTTACGATTGCGGTGCGTAGTTTTTCATGCGCGGGGAGAAGCTCGTTGAAATACATCGCGTTGTTTCCGCGGCCGTCCTTCATCTGCGCGCAGAGACCGGCAAACACCTCGTAATTCCTGTTGAGGGAATCGACGTATTCATCCTCGTGGATTTCAGTGATATTGTTGTTTTCCGCTTTCTTGTTCAGTTCGAAGTCCTTTCTGGCCGCTTCGAAAAGCTTTAAATAGAAGTTCGCCGCGTTGTTGTTCTTGTTCGGATTGAACACGACCCATTGAGCGGCCGTTTTCATGTCTTCGGCGGCCAGCAGCATTTTTTTGGAGAAAACGAGTGTATCGTAATTATTCTTTAATATGTTGTCCGAATCCCTGGCCACCTTCTGGACGTAGTAGGAACAGAAAATCGTTAGCGCGAAAATAATTATGAACAGGAAACCCAGACCCAGCGACAACTTCCTCTTGAGTATCATACATCCTCCAGAAAAATAGGTTCATTCCCGGCGCATATGGCCAACTCTACGCTCAGATCTAGCCCGCCTGCCGGCAGGTCGGGCAGATTCCGTCCTTGACGCAGGCTGCGCACCCGAAGTCGCCGCACTTCGTGCATTGCATAAACTTGCCTTTAATTTCCTCGAACGCCTCTTCCTTCGATATTTCGAATTGATTCCCGCTCGAGGCGTTGACCGCGGAATACACTGCGCTGCCCGCCATGCTGGAAATGATGGATCCGACGACCGGAATTCTCCCCAGCAAAGAATAGAGCAGGTTGCTGATCCCGGAAGACGCGGACTGTTTCAGCACGGTCTTTCCAATATTATCAGTCATGGCATATTCCTTTTCCGTTTCATATTTCGCCTGGCATTTGACGCACATGAACGAAAACTTTGTCTTCATGCCGGTCAGCATCGCGGCCTGGCTCGTGCCGCCGCCCAGGGGCGCCCCCGTGCTCTTGATCATTTCAAGGTTTGACATTTGATTCTCCTTTGGTGCCGTTTTCGGGATTGCTGGTTTGCTATAACCAGGATAGCAGACAGCAAGACGGGTGATAATGCAATAAATTATTGTGCTCGTGGCGGCCTTTGTGGCCAGCTATTCATTTCCCTGATTTTTGTATAACTATCGTCTACAGGCAGCGAACCGCATTCGTGAAACCATAGGTAATTTCCGTAAAAAAATTTCTCTATATAAAGTATTTTCTAATACTGCCATTTGCACTCGAAAATACGACGCCATGCAGTATCATGTTATTCGCAAATAAAGCAGATTATCGACGCACTGTACATGAAAGTCTCGTCAGTGCAGAACGACTTGGAATGTTAAGAAACACATCCGTCCCAAACAGATAAAATAGGACCGCAGGGAGGATTCTATGACACTCATGATAAGAGCATACGAAAACAGTCCTTATTCGGTTCAAAAGAAAGTTCAATATTTTTTGGTTACGCTGCCATTCGTAATTGTTATCACTACCGCCCTTGCTGTAACAACGCTCGCGGTGGAACGCCGACTAAACCCTATTTTCTTTATCATCATCTTAATGTCAGTCATGTCTGTGGTGCTGTTGAAAAAGGGGTACTACCTGGCGTCGGTAAATATCTTTTTGCTTTCATTAACCGTAATCGCGGGATTTGATTATGTTTTCAAGACCGCGGCGGAAGGTTATGAATATACGCATCATCCGTCGACTTTGTATCACCTGATGGCGGTTATTGTCGCCGCATCGTTGTTTTGCACCAGGATAACGGTACTGCTCGTTTCAGCATTGGTTATTATGACTAACGGTCTGTTCTATATTTTTGCAAAGACACATGCGTCTGGCGAGTATCATAGCATCCTGGCAAAAACAACCATTGAAGGCTGTCTGGCGGTTTTCATGATTTCTCTTGTCAGTTATCTTTTAATGTCCATTAGGATCAACGCCTATAAACGAATTGAAAATGAGTTGGAAATAAATAAACATCAATATTCCACGATTCTTGATCTGATCAATTCCATTAAATCCGTATCATTCAAATTGACGTCTCACTCCCGGGAATTGTCCGACAATGCGGATAGTTTTTCTACCAGTTCCCAGGGTCAGGCCGCGGCTATCGAGGAATTTACCGCCTCGGCCGAAGAAATTACAAGCAGCAACGAGCTTATCGCCGATAGCATTAAAGATCAGCACCGCAGCATCAGTATGTTGAAGGAAGAAATATCCCTTCTTTCGAACTGCATTGAGGAAATGAGTATTAAAATCAACGAGGCCCAATCGGTCTCGCGGGACGTCATGGGTTCGATAGAAAGCACCAGAAAATATCAATCTGTAATGCACGTAAGCGTCTCAAACGTTAACAGGAGCTCGGAGCAAATGATCGCGATACTGGAAATTATCAAAGGCATTTCGGAGCAGATCGATTTGCTCTCCTTAAATGCGACGATCGAAGCGGCGCGTGCCGGCTTCTCCGGGCGCGGTTTTACGGTAGTGGCGAAGGAAATCTCAAACCTGGCGGCAAAAACCGATCGAAGCATTTCGGATATCAACACCTTGATCATGGGAATTACGGGGGAGATGAACGCCGGTATCGAAAACATCGAGAAAGCAAAATATTCCGGCAATCAGGCAATGGCAAACGTTGAAAATATAGCGAATATGGTTAACCAGATATTCGACTTCATGACTATCCAGAAAAAAATGCAGAAAACGGTGATAGCCGAAACGGATAAGCTATTTCTTCGATCGGAAGAGATCCGCTCCTCGGCAAATGAGCAGGAAATCGTCTTGAAGGAGATGGTGGACACCATCCTTATGTTCAGCGGTATCAATCAATCGCACGCGATGGGTGCCGAGGAACTATCGCAAAGCGCCAGGAATGTCAATGAGATCGCGGCTTCGCTCGGTGAAATGGCAAAGCACAAGATTGAAGATCCGACCGGATGATGTTAGATATTTCCCATCCAATGAATGGCATATTTCGTCAATTCCGTAGCCGATTTCAGATTCAGCTTTGCCTTTATTTTTTCCCTGTATGTTCCGATTGTTTTTATATTGAGATTTGTCTCCTTCGCGATTTGATACGTTGTATAGCCCCGTCCTATTAATTCGAATACCTGGAGCTCGCGATTGCTCAAGGATTCGATCGGCGAGGACGCGACATTTTTCATTGTTTCGGAGAACAGTTCAACCGCCCTCTCCGTCATCTTGCCGCTTAGATAAATTTTTCCGTCCAATACCTTATGAATGGCATCCATGAGCGTTCCCGCGGGCTCATGTTTCATGACATAGCCTTTGGCACCGGCCTTGATGGCCCTCTCGGCGTAGAAAATCTCGTCGTGCATCGAGAGTATCAAAACGGGAATTTCCGGCATCGTTTTCTGCAGATCCCTGATGAACTCCAGACCGTTGCTGTTTTTCAGGGTTATGTCGAGCAAGATTAGATGGGGCTTTAATTTTATAACGTCTTTCAATGCTGCATCGGCCTCCTCCGCCTCGCCGCATATCTCCAGATCGGGTTCCCTGCCAATGAGCAAGCTCAGTCCCTCCCTGAATATCTTATGATCGTCTACGATGAAGAGTCTCTTTTTTAGCGCGGCTTTCATGGGGTTACCTGTGTAATCCTGCAAGATTTAAAGCACATCGCACGCTGACGCCTTCACCAGGGGAATTACTTATCTCGATTACCGCGCCTATTATATTTGCCCTGTATTTCATGATTCTCAATCCCATTCCCTTCGAGTCGGCAGAACTATCCGGCATGCCGCAACCGTTATCGGTGATTTCAAGTGTAATTAGTTTATCATCTCCCGTCAGGGAAATGCGAACGATATCGGCCTTACCGTGCTTGATTGCGTTGTTGATCGATTCCTGGGCAATCCGGTACATGTTGATCGCAACGAGATCGTCGGGGATGAGTATTGTCTCCTGATACGTGAATTCACAGCGCAGTTTAAAGGTTTCATTAAATTCAAGAACGAGACCGCTTAGCGCGGAAATAAAATTATTCGCATTGAGGTTGATAAGACCGAGTCCTTTAAGCACTCGGCGGGTTTTCAAAACGGCCTGATCCGTCAATTCGATTATGGTATCGATTTCAGGGATCGCGTCCGGGAATTTCGTTTCGGATATCTTTCTAAGGGCCTCACTTCTCATTTTAACGGCCACGAGATGTTGTCCTAGGTCGTCGTGAAGCTCCTGGCCGATTTGGAAATGAATTGTCTCATCGATCGTCATCATCGCTTTTTCCAAGGCTACGCGCTCACTCATTTCATGATGAAGTTGTTCGTTATAAAATTCGAGCCTGTTGATCATCGATGCATTTATCTTCTTGATCATGGCGCTGACCATGCACACGAGGAGCAGCGAAAAATTATAGTCTAAAATGACATTTGTTAAATCGTTTCCATGGATATCGGCATACATTGATATACCTGCGAAATAAGACGTGGCAAAAACGATATACACTCCCGTTAAAATATATAACCACTGCCAGGTCCCGAAGAGTGCTGCAACTACTAAAATTGCGAATGAATAGTATAAGGTATTTACGTGATACAGGCTGAAAGTCCCATAAATCGTATTCATGATAATGAAGGAGACGGTGGCCAAGGGGACCGTAACCATGATTATTTTAACTGCGGAATTATAAAATCCATTGAGGAGTAGGGCCAGACTGATCAGAATAAAACTAATTTGAATAATAATGATAAAGAGAGGCCTGTTTCCAAACAGAGGTACCTGGATTAAGTTCGAAACGAAGATGCATGAAAGAATTACGACGATGATGAGGCATAAATACGCGAGAATTCTCGATTTTATTCGAATTTCGAAAGGACTGCTCGAATATTGGGACCGCAGCCGGGATGTAAACCTGCGCATCATAGTTACCGCCAAACATTCCTCTTACTAAGAGCATAGTGTGGCCTCAGCCGGTAGCAAGCAGAAAATGATTGCAGCGTGTAGGTGATTTGCCTAGGTGAAAATACTCTGTTTACGCAAATAGCAATACACCGCATACCTATTGTGCGTGGGCATCCTGCGAGGTAATTATTACATCGCAGCGTCGGACAACGTGAGCTGGCGCAAATAGGCGGGCAGGTGAAGCATGGTTATCGATTGTCACTTCCATTGGGATGAACTCATCACGACCCCGGATGACCTGATACGCACAATGAATGAATCAGGCGTCGATAAAATATCCCTTATGGCATCGATGAACCAGCCTGTCCCTTTGCCGCACCCTGCGGTTTCCTGGCTTATGCGGAGCTTTCTGGAAAGACCCGGGTTCAGGGAAATACCAAGGATGCTGCTGAGCAACTTTTCTGAAAATGGCGATATTAAATTACCCGGCGGAGAATATGAGATATTCAGGGATCCGGATAATGACGTCGTGTTCAAGCTGGTCGATCAATACCCCGGGAAATTTCTGGGATGGGTTTTCGTAAATCCCCGGGGTGAAAAAATTCCGACCGAGGAGCTTGCACGATTCAGTTCAAATAAAAACCTTGCCGGAGGCAAGGCGCACCCCTTCTGGCACAGATACTCTCCGATAAAACTCCAACCTGTTGCCGCGGAGCTGGTAAAGTTAAGAAAGCCGCTGCTTATCCACTGTGATTTTTCCCCTTTCGAACAATACCGAGAATTATCCCGGCTGTTCCCGGAATTGAAGATCATTTTAGCCCATGCCGCTTTTCCATGCTATTCGGAAACTTGGAAACGCATAAAAGATATTCAGAATATGTTCGTCGATATATCCCAAATATCATATGTAAGCGGACGCATGACCAGGCGGGTAATAGAATTCCTGGGCGCCGACCGCTGCTTATTCGGGACCGACGGCCCAACGGGAACCCACGAGAAGGGTGTTCCGATTAATTACGGTTACACGATAAGAAGGTTCGAATCTTTATTTACAGACCCGGGGATTCGCAGGAGGGTCCTCGGGGAAAATTTCGCTGAGATGGTCGGGATTCAGGAAAACGGACGATCATGAGCGTGCAAATTCAGGAAAGAGGAACTGGTATGAAAGTAAATGTCATTGAAATCAATCCACTGGATAACGTCGTAGTCGCGACCATTGATATAGTGCGGGGCGACCTTGTATCGCTCCCCGGCGGGGTAACGTTTCCCGCGCTGTCCGACATCCCGTGCGGGCATAAAATAGTCCGTAAGGATATCGAGGATGGTCAAAGCATTATCAAGTATGGCGAACCAATAGGACAGGCCAGGGGTCCTTTAAAAAAAGGCGATTGGGTCCATATTCACAATATGATCATCGAGGGAGAAAAATAATTATGGAATCATTTCTTGGATACGAAAGAAAGGACGGTACGGTCGGCACCAGGAATTACGTCGCAATTATTCCGACAGTGTCCTGCGCGAACGGAGTCGTTGCCGCGATTGCAGGAGCCGTTCCCGAGGCAACTCCCCTGTACCATGGTCACGGATGCGGACGCGGCGGAGCGGACCTCGTTCTTCATACGAAAACACTCCAGAATCTGGCGCTGAACCCCAATGTAGCCGCGTTCCTGGTGATAGGACTGGGATGTGAATTTATAAATCCTGTAGGATTGGAAATGGTCGCGGCAATGGCTAATAAACCGGTAAAAACGTTAATCATTCAAAAAGAGGGGGGTACCAGGAACACGACCGAAAAGGGTATTCAGCTGGCAAAGGAGCTGCTGGCGGAGGTTGGAAAAATTCCCATGGCAGCCTGTCCGCTCGATAAATTAATTGTCGGTCTTGAATGCGGCGGTTCGGACTCATTCTCCGGGATCAGCGCGAATCCAGCAGTCGGAATCGCCTCCGACTGGGTCGTTGATAACGGGGGTACGGTGATCCTTACAGAAACGACCGAAATGATCGGAACGAATCACATTTTAAAGAAAAGGGCGGCAACCCCCGAGGTTGCGCAGCAAATCGATACGATTATTAATGATACCGATAAGGTCGCATGGGCGGTGCTGGGTCCTCTCGCGAAGGTTTCGATCGCGCCGGGCAATATGGACGGCGGCATGAGCTCCATCAGGGAGAAATCGCTCGGGTGCATAGCGAAAGCGGGAAACAGGCCCATTGCACAAGTGGTGAGCTACGGAGAACGTCCCCGCGAGAAAGGAGTGATAATCATGGACGGTCCCGGGTATGATACGGAATCCATGACGGGGGTGGCGGCTTCCGGCGCGCAGGTTATGCTGTTTACCACGGGACGCGGACAACCGATCGGGTACCCGATTGTTCCTGTAATCAAGATCGCGAGCAACAGCGCCCTGTATCGAAATATGGCGGACGATATGGATATCAATGCTGGTTCCATTCTTGAAGGAAGAAGCATTGAAGACGTAGGTCATGAGATAGTGGAAATATTAAAGAGGGTCATCTCCGGACAGCAAACCAGGGCGGAGATCAATCGTCAAACCGGGATTATATGCATGTATACACAGCATACTTCCTTCTGATCCCTGCGGCATTGATCTCAAGAAGCATTTTCAAGTTTATCATTTGAAATTACTGACAGGAGACGAAAATGGCATTACACGAATATTTGAAAGGCGTTTTCCCGGTGGCACCGACTCCCCTGATGGACGATGAAACCCTGGATCCCGGCGGCATGCATCATTTATTGAACTATTATATCGCTTCCCGCTGTCACGGCGTTTTAGTGCTGGGTAGCGGGGGGGAATTTCCGTATTTCACCGCCAGGGAAAAATTACAGATAGTGAAGACCGCGGTAAAGGCAATTCACGGAAGGATTCCGCTTCTTGTGGGCGTTGGATTTAACAGCGCGCGGGAGACCCTGGCCTTTGTCGAAGAGGCAGGTGTCCTGGATATCGACGGTTTCCTGGTAATTCAACCCACCTATTATCCGGTGGCGTTTCCGGAGATGAAAGAGTTGATGCTCAGGGTATGCGGGAAATCAAAAAAGCCCGTTCTTTACTACCATTATCCCCAAATGACCGGATTGTTTTTTTCGAGAAAAGAGATGAGCGAACTATTGTCCATAAAGGAGCTTGCTGGCATGAAAGAGAGTTCCATGAACATGTCCGATACCAGGGCATTTTGCGAGCTCACGCAAAACCGCACGTATTCGCTGCTTACGGGCAATAGTTTTTTCCTTCTCAAGTCCCTTCAACTGGGGGCGCAGGGCGCCATCTGCCAGATCCCCGCTTTTTCCCCTGAGGTTGTCGTTAACTGTTATGAAGCCTGGATTTCAGGCGAGCGCGAACTGGCCAATCATCGTCAGGAACTCATCCAGCGCATGATTCCGGTGCTGAATACGTTTGGCCTTCCGGCGGCAATCCAAAAAACCGGCCTTAAAGTATTATCCCGTTTCCCGTCCTTGATGAGATCAAGAAATGTTTCACGCCATGCGGTCGTAAAAGAAATCCTGCATCAACAAGGTCATCCGGTGCGTTCCAGGGTCAGGAGTCCGCTGCCTCAAATATCCGTTCAGGACAGCGAGAAAATCAGAATATTTTTATCGGATTTGAAAAGCGAAGTATCGATCTAATGCCGGACGTCATCTTGCAGAAGGAGAAAATAAAAATGCCCAGAAACACTCGTGAGACAGGCGGAAGGGATTTCGCAGCGGGAGATATTCATTCGCATTTTATCCTGATTATTTTCGCATTGCTCTATGTAGTCAACTACATGGATCGCCAGGTGCTTTCAGTGGTGCAGGAGGCTATGAAAAACGACCTCGGGTTCAGCGACACGCAGGTGGGAACCATTCAAACCGTCTTCCTCATGAGTATCGCCTTCTTTGCCCTTCCCACCGCGTTTGTCGTCGATCGATGGAGCAGAAAGAAATCGATAGGGATTATGGCGGTAGGATGGAGCCTTTTCACCTGCCTGACCGGTATCGGAAAAACCTATCTCGGCGTCCTTATGCCCCGAATGTTCGTGGGAGTCGGCGAGGCGGGTTTTGCTTCCGGCGGGACCGCGATGATAACCGCCGCGTACAACAAAAAATACCATGGCAAGGTGATGGGAATTTTCAATATGGCGATTCCCACAGGAAGCGCACTGGGTGTCGTCCTGGGAGGCTATATTTCCGTACAATCCGGCAGTTGGAGAACGCCGTTTATCATATTCGCGATCCCGGGAATTATCCTGGGAATCGCCTCATTCTTTATGAAAGATTACAGGACATATTCCAATTCCGATATCCCCGGCGGTAAAAAGAACCTGATGCAATCGGCGCGGGCGCTTTTCAAGATTCGGTCGCTGCGGTGGCTGTATATCGGCTACGCGATGATGCAGATAATGACATTTTCATTTTTTGTATGGGGGCCTTCTTACATAATGCGTTGTTACGGCTGCAGGGAGGACAAAGCGGGAATGCTCATGGGAATTGTCGGAATGATGGCGATAATCGGGGCATTGCTGGGCGGCGTATTATCCGATAAATGGCAATTAAAAAACCAAAAAGCGAGGTTGCTCATGCCCGCGATCTGCTCCTCGGCGGCATCACTATTGCTGATGACTTCCTACGCCCTTAATGTGAAGGGAATCGGTTATATTTCTGCGGTCATGTTCGGAATAATCGCGATGATGAGCATACCCGCCCTCTCCGCCGCAACGCAGGAGGTGGTGCCCCCTGATTTAAAAAGCCTGTCCTGGGGGATGAATGTGCTTCTTCAATACGTGCTCGGCGGAGGATGGGCACCTATCGCGATTGGACTTATCTCCGATTCGTTGGGCAGCGGCCTGGCGGGTCTCAGGATTGCCCTGGTGATTACGGCGGCCGGTGGAATACTGGCGGGCGTGTGTTTCTGGGTTGGCGCGAAATCCTTCCCATCGGATTCTGCCAGGGTTAAGGAAATGGTTATCGTGAGCGAGTGATTCGATAGCGGAATCGCTATCGCTATCGTGGATTATTCCTGGTGCTGCCCGCAACGTTTCACCAGGGGCGTAGATACGCGGTTAGTGTGGTAAACTCAAAGGGAACATTAACTTGACGCTGCGATCAGGACCTTGCATTATTCGAAATATAAGAACGGACAGGGCGACGCTATACGCCGCCGGGGGTGGATTGCGCGATGAGTTACCTATTATTGAGTTTATCCGTACTGTTTAATGTCGCCTCATATTTCATATATAAAAGCATTGCAAACAGGCAAAATGACCTGCTATGGATAGCGCTCTTCGCGCTGGGCATGATTCTTGGAGGCGTAAATATATTCCTGTTTACGAAAGCCTTGAAGAATATCAGACTGAGCTTCGCATATCCTGTTTTTTCGGGGGCATGTATAGCCCTCATTATGGTCTTCTCGTATTTCGTTTTTCATGAAAGAATCAATATTTACAATCTGCTTGGATCTGTGGCGGTTATTATCGGAATCATATTATTATCCGTACAAGTATGATAGTATTCATTGCACGAGTATCCGCGATCATCACGCGATAAAAACATTTACTTCCTCGCTTTTCATTTGATATCCTCTTCCTGTTGTATAGTACCTCGTACTCCGCCAACCGTGTCACTCATTCAAGTTTCAATCACCTGCTTCCAGCGTCAGGCCCCTGATCTTTTCCATATCATTCGGGTAAGATCGCGAGCTCAGCCAGTAGAACATGGAACCGGCCAGACCGCCGATGGCGGTTATAAGGAGCCCGGATTTAAGCCCTTGCGCGCCGCCACCGATGGCGTCTGAGATGAAACCGATGAACAGGGGAGCCCATCCCCCTCCAAGCACGTAGCAGCAGAACGCGTTCATTCCCCATGATACGCCTTTCAGCGCGGGCGGCGACACGTCCTGGGTGACCGCGCTAATTGCCGGAATAGGAATCACCAGGAAGATGCCGAATCCGATGCCGATGGCGAATCCGATGCCGCTGATATCGAAATAAATCATGAGGACGAACAGCACCGTCGCACTGCACAGTCCGTATGCGGCCGTGAGCATTCGCCCCCGTGCGTTCCGCCTCTGCCACATATCGGCTATTATCCCCCCGGCGATCGAACCGAATATGGCCATCACGCCAATGATGCTGATGGCCGTTCCGGTCTGCCGGGCGTCGGCGCCGTGGGAGCGCATGTAAAATGCCGGCCCCCAGGTAAGAAACGAAAAGGCCATCAAGTTCTGCATGGCGTAACCCAGGTATAACCACTTCAACGTCCGGATGCGAAACAGAAGGACTACGGTCTGTAAAAAACCGATTCGCCGGCCGGTGTCGTCGTGATGATGAACGGTTTTGTAATCCTTCATGCGAAGCGCCAGCAGGCCCAGGATGACACCGGGGACCGCAAAGACGTAAAAGGGCGTCCTCCATCCGTACCGTTGGGCCATGACGCCGCCCAGCAGTATTCCCAGCGCGGAACCAAGAGGTATCGCCAGGTTGAAGATTCCCATTGCCATGCTCCGCTTTTCCCTGGGGAAGGCCGCGGCGATGAGCGGGGTCCCGCCCGAGGTGAAGCCCGCTTCCCCGGTGCCGGTGAGCGCGCGGGGGATAAGAATACCCGCAAAGCTTTTCCCCATGCCGGTAATCAGCGTAAAAATGCTCCAGAGTACGGCCATGATGCTTATGGTTTTCTTCCGGCTCCACCGGTCCACTACGAAGGCGACGGGAAAGGAAAAGAGAGCCATGCTCATGAAGAAAACCGTCTGAATAATCCCGATATGTGAATCGGTGAGTCCCAGGTCGCCGCGGATATACTCAGTGGTTATGGAGAGGACCTGCCGGTCCATATAGTTAATCATGTAGAGCAGGCTGCACACTATAAGGATGTACCATGCGGAGAGCCTGCTTATGGGGAATTCACCGGAATGATTCTTTTCGTTCATGTCCTCTCCTTGGTGCGGCAAGATATATTTTATACATTATTGAGATGGCCGTTTAGCATGCGGTGAGTTGTGTTTTTAGTTTTTCCGCGATCGTCGCGATCTCCTCGGTCGCTCCCGCCAGTCGCATGGCGCTTTCTGAGAACGATTGATTCAGGCTGGTCATGCTCGTAACGTTTTGCGCGACCTCGGCCAGCCCCTGTTCTTGTTCGTTTGCCGATAGTCGAATCTCGGCAGATATTTTGCGTACGTTTGTCGCTTGGTCGTTCACCTCGTGGTTCATGGAGACCTGTATCGCCATCTCTTCGTTTATGCGGGACATCCATTCGTTGATGCTGTTTACATTCGTAATCGTGATTCGCATTACTTCAACAATCGTCTTTACGTTATTCATGCCGACGGTGACCTCACTCTCGGTTTTTTGAATGAGACTGGTAATTTCCCTCAGGCTGTTGCTGGTTATTGTCGACAGTTTTGAAATTTCGTTCGCCACGACGGCGAATCCCCTGCCCGACTCTTTCGCCCTGGCGGCCTCTATGGTGGCATTGAGCGAGAGAAGGCTGATCTTGTCCGCTATTTCATTGATTACATCGACGATCATGATCATCTGCCGTGAGCTTTCGATGATGACGGCCATAGTTTTATTCATCTCATCCAATATGCTTTCTCCCGATTTAGTTTGCTGAGAGGTTTCATCGGAGGCATTAGATGCTTTTTCAATGATGGTCTTCATCGTGAGGATGGAAGATGATAAAGTATTTATTCGCTCAATCAAGGCTTCGAGACTCAAATACTGGCTGCCGGAGTCCACGGCTACTACGTTCATGTTCGATTTCATCTGTTCAACCGACGAGCTGATCTCTTCGGCCGAAGCGAATTGGGACATCGCAGTGCTAGAGAAATTCATCGCCATCGCCGACAATTCCTCCGATGTTTTTGCAAGGATGACAGACGTATCCGTGATTGATTCATGGAGCTTTTTTATTTGCGTGTATTGCCTGGTATTTTTTTCGAGTTCGCGTTTGATGTCACCCATCGCGTCTTTATTCATTTTATCGATAAGCATGGAGATGCCATAGGCCAGCAGTATGGCAAATATACTGTCGATGAACCCTGCGCTGAGTGTCAAGTGATCGATTGCGCCAGTAACGCGCAGGTATCGGAAATATGAAAAATCCAGCATGAGAGAGACGACCATGATAAGCGTAGTCCACCGGCGGGTGCAAAACAGGGAAGTGTAAACGACGCTGATAGGAATGATATACATCATGGAAGAATAACCGATCTTGACTGGGTCCATTTGGTATTGCTGATAAATGACGCCGCAACAGGACACTATGAGAGATGTCAACGAGGTTACATTTGCAGCGATATAATAGTAACCGATTCTGATCAGTATGATGCTTAAGACCATTCCCGCTATTGCCATGAGCGAAATCAGCAATACCCAGAGCAGTATCCCCCGCAGGGAATATACCAACGGGGGCAAAATAAGGACGGACACAATAATAACGAAATTCGCCATTAAAAGTATAGACGCTTTGCGGTACAAAATACCGGACACGTTTTCATACTTATTAAGTATCCTGACCTTTATTTTATTGAACATGGTATTGCCCCGGATTTGTTGATTATACTATTTGCTTCCCTTATTCTTCTACGACATGTTCTCCGAAAATGGACATCGATCCCGGCCCCCATTATTTTTGGATCCGATACAATGGTGATGCATGATTCCATGAGACTTATATTATTCAATGTTCCCCTCAATACCAGTTAGATACTTTTTTAACTCATCACCGATATACGAAATGGCTTCATGCGACTGGGGAAATATCCGGTCCATTCCCATAAACCCGTGGATGAGTCCTTCATAACGACGGTGCACTACCGGGACATTGGATTCGGCGAGCCTTGCCGCGTACGCCTCGCCGTCATCGCGAAGTATATCGAATTCGGCGGTTATGATAATTGCCGGCGGAAGGTTTCGCAGGTCCCCGGCCAGAAGCGGAGAAACGCGGGGATCCTTCCATTGCGCACGATCGGGAACGTACATGGAACGAAATAGTTCCATATACCGCTTCGTGAGATAATATCCGCGCGTGTAATGCCGGTAAGAAGGAGTCTCCATGCGGGAAATATCGGTTACTGGGTAAATGAGCGCCTGGCATCGTATGGGCGGACCGCCTGCATCGCGCGCCAGGATGCTTATCGCCGCGGCAAGGTTTCCACCCGAACTGTCACCCGCGACAACGATGCGGGTCCCATCCCCCTGAAAGGTTCGACAGTTTTGTTCGACCCAGACAAGGGCTGCATAGGCATCTTCTACGGCCGCGGGAAAGACGTGTTCCGGGGCCAGTCGAAAATCCACCGCCACCAGAACGGCGCCGGTCTTCCGCGCGAGTGACCGGCAGATGGCATCGTGCGTATCCAGGGTTCCCGTAAACCAACCACCCCCATGATAATATACGATTACCGGCAGAGTAGGTCCGGTTCGTGGAATATATATCCGGAGGGGTATGATACCCCCGGGTCCGGGTATTTCAATATTCCTCACCGCCTCCAGGCGGATGCCGCGGCCCCTGAGCAGGCTTGATTCATTCCTGGTCTTCCTGCTTTCCCCCGGAGTTTCGCCTTCTTTGAATAATTCAATTCCCGCGACCTTTATAAATTTAAGCAGAAGCGCCGCGCGGAGATCGAGATCACCGTAAGGTGTTTTCATCCAACTGCGGATCAGCGTCCCGGCCGCAAGGACGAAAACGCATAACACGATAATTGTGATGGACGTACCAGACATGGACGGTTTCATGCTTGGTACCCATGCATGAAACATACACACCGGGCAGGCGTATCCTGTGACGAATGCAATTACTCCTCCCCCAGCATCGCCAGCGCGATGGATCCCGGCCCGATTATTCGCGGGTCGGTAACCACGTTGATGCATGTGGTCTTTCCCGAGGCGAAGGCTTCTTCAAGCGCGGGGGCGATGTCCCCGGGGTTCTCGACAAGGATTCCCTTTCCCCCCAGGGCCGCCACGGCGTCATGGTAGGGCACGAATCCTATCTCTACGGTGCCGGGTATGTAATGCTTATATCTTGAGTGCATGCTGTTCGCGGTCATTCCCCAGAGATTGTTGTTGTTCACCACGATCACTATGGGCAGATTATTCCGGATCGAAGTTTCCACCTCCATGAAATTGAAACCCATGCTGCCGTCCCCGATGAACAGCAGCACCCTTCGGTCAGGGTTCACCAGTTTCGCCGAAACCGCATAGGGTATGCCGACCCCCAGGCAGCCGTAGAGGCCCGAATCCATCACGTTCCATTCCGCGCGGCAGGTACGCGTGGTAAGTATCCATGATTGTGAATCCCCGCCGTCGGCCACGACCATATCATCCTTCCTGTCCATGAAATCGTCGATCTCACGCGCAAGCCTGCCGGGGTTGATGGGAACGGTGTCGCTGTCGGAATTAAGCCGGCCCATCTCTTTGGATGCTTTTTCATTGTCCTTCAATCCGTTCACCCATCCGGAGAACCGCTTCCTGAGGGATTCGCCGTAATTTTCCGCATTGATAGTTTTATTGCACGCCACGAGAAGTTCCCTAATATCGCTGCAGATCGCGAGATCGATCGACCTGTTCCTTCCGATCTCCTCCGGTTCGATGTCGACCTGGATAATTTTCGCGTCGCTTCTGAAAAAGGCGCCGCACACGTTGTACATGCACAAGCGGTTGCCCAGGAGAATGACGCAATCGGATTCGGAAATCGCCATTCCCGAAGATCCAGGCCTGACCAGGATGGAGGATTCGAAGCAGAGGGGATGCGTGTCGGGGACCGAGCCGCGCGCAAACTTGACGGTGAACACCGGTATGCCCGTGTTTTCGACAAATGCGGTAAGCTCCCTGCCGGCGTCCGAAAAATACACGCCGCTGCCCGCGAATATGACGGGCTTCGCCGAATTCCTGATCAAGTCGATCATGGCACGCGCCTCCCCGGTATCAATCGGCCTGGAGGATACCCTGGTTAACGGACGGGAGACGTTCTGTAGGTTCACCGTTGCGTCCAGCACGTCGATGGGGAGCTCGAGGAACACCGGTCCCGGACGGCCATGGGTGGCGTATCGAAAGGCCATATCGATATATTCCGGAATGCGCTCGGCCTTCCTGCAGACCAGGGATTTCTTGACAATGGATTCGATGATGGGTTCCTGCCGCATATCCTGCAGGCCGAGCTTTTCCGGCGACTTGTTTCCGTGCGCACCGGCGATCAATATAACGGGCGAGTTGGAGAGACGCGCGTTCACGATCGACGATATCGTATTGGTGAAGCCCGGCCCGAATGTCACGAGGATGATGCCCGGCTTCTTCGTCATTCTCCCGTACGCCTCCGCCATGAACGCGGCCGCCTGTTCGTGACGGGCGGTGATTATTTTTATCGGCGTATCTTCGACGGCTCGTTGGACCGGCGTTATGCTCTCTCCCGGTACCGAAAATAAATATTCGACTCCCCTATTGAGAAATGCCTCGGTGATGAGGTTCCATCCCTTCGTTGCCTGGGTTTCAGCGTTCATCGGTTTCCTCCGATCGTAGTGGTAGTGTTGAATCGGGACATGGGCGATCGCCCGGATTCCATTGCGCATTTATGATTCCAGCAGATTCTCTTGTTTCAGCCATTCGTAGCTGTCGGCGAGCATTCGGTCCAGCGGCCGGGTCGCGAAGCCCAGTTCCCTTCCCGCCTTGCGGTCATCGCAGAGCAGCGCGCCCACGAGCCGTTTGTACTTCGCCGGGGTGATGGACGGCTCTCCCCGGCCGATCAGCGATCGCAGCATTGACGAATACATGGCAAGCCTCAGAATTCCCCGGGACACCGTGTTTCCGCCGGCCGGTTTTCCCAGGAGTCTCTGGATCTCATTGATTACCTCTTTGAAATCCGCGCAGATCCCCCCGAGGATATAATTTTCCCCCGGTCGGCCCTTATCGACGGCGGCGATGTGTGCGCGCGCGATATCCTTCACATGCGCGAACGTGGCCTTTCCGGGGGGAATGCCGGGAAGCGCGTCGTGTAACACGGACTTGATGATCTGTGACCAGTTCGATCGGTCATAGGGGCCGATAATATTGCAGGGATTCATGATTACCGCGGAAAGCCCCGCGTCCATCCCCTTGCGCACCTCCTGTTCGGCGAGGTATTTGGTGATATTATAATTCATCTTGCACGACAAGGCGTTGGAGGCGGTATGTTCCGATACCACCGTTCCGGGATGGTACCCGTACGCGGAAATCGACGAGGTGTGAATGAATCGCCCCGCGTGTTTTGCGATCGAGGCATTCACCACATTTCTTGTGCCGATCACGTTGATCGCGTACTGTCTGTCCCTGTGCCTTTCCCACATGCTCGTATCGCCGGCCACATGGAACACCGCGTCGGCTTTTTCGGGAATTGCGCGCACGAGCGATCCGGGATCGAGGATATTTCCCGCAACGGGAATGACGTTTAATTTATTCAGGCAGCGTAAATCCTCGCCCGGAAGGTGGAGTGCGTAAATCTCCCAATCGCCCGTTTTGAGTTCGCCGATAAGATTCAATCCCAGAAAACCCGTGGAACCTGTAACAAACGCAATTCTCATATCGATATTCCCCCGCGTGCGTGGTTTGCGGGCATGAACAGGGCGGGCGGAAACGATCGATGCGCCGCGTCTTGATCAGGCCGGGGGTAATGTAGTGTAGGATGGGGAAGGGCGCATTAACCTGGGTTTATGGAGTGGATTTTTTTCCCATTTTTTTCCGTATTCTGCTCAGGGCCACCGGCGTGATCCCCAGGTAGGAGGCGATATAGTATTGAGGTATCCTGCCCTCTATGCCGGGATAGCTCTGCTGGAAGGTTATGTAGCGGGTCATGGCGTTCTCGGAGAGAAACCCGCGTTCCCTCTGCTCCTTTTCGATGAAGAGGTTTTCCACGTATTTCCTCGTCAGGGTGTTCCAGCAGGAGTCGTTGGCCATGATCCGCGTGTACTCCTTCAGGGTGAAACAAAGCAGCACACTGTCTTCGAGGGCCTGGATCGCGTACCAGGAAGGAGTTCCGTTGAGAAAGGCGCTGAACGCGGTGAGAAAATGATTTTCATTCCGGAATACGAGGATTTTTTCGTCTCCATCATCCGTGACATAGTACACCCGGAATATTCCGGATTTGATGAATCCAAGCTTATCCGCGACCTCGCCGATATTGATGAAATGCTCGTTTTTCCTGATCCGAAGGGGTTTAATCATGCGTGCGACTTTCTGCCATTCGCTTTCCGGAACGGCGCAATAACGCGACAATTCGTCACGCATTTCTTTAAGGATCAATTCATCCATTAAAATACCGCACCTTCGATAGCCCCCGGGGAAGCCGGAATTGAGATCGGACGAATCCCCGCGGGAAATCGTTCGGGAAACTCGACTCGATATACGGTATATTTTCTCGATGAAAATCACAAGCCGATTTGCGCGAAATTCCCGTAGAATTCGTATGAATTTCCATGCCGTGGGAATGCCGTATGATTAGAAAACCATTGGACACCGGCGGCACTAGATGATACCCGTGTCTCAGGCCCGTGTCCGTGCACGCCCGCGGCGGCCATCCCGGCGGGTTTTCGATAAAGGCCCCGCAGGCATTTCCCGGAGGGCGTGCGCAGCGCTTCACGTCGCAAGGCGGCTGGAACGATGATTACGAAACTCAACGAACTCTCACTGGATGAAGCCTTCGCGCTTATCAGAAGCGTCACCCGAAAAATGGACGACGAAGGTATATTCCAATGGGATGAAATTTACCCGACCCGCGAAATACTCAGGGACGACCTCCGCAGCGGGCAGGCCTACGGGTATCATGGGAATGACGCACTGCGCGGATACATAGTCCTGAGCGAAGAATACTCCCCAGAGTATAAGAGTGTGCGCTGGAACTGTGCGGAAGGAAAATCCCTGGTGATCCATCGGCTTTCCGTCAGGCCGGACTGCCAGGGCAGGGGCATCGCGAAGCGATTGATGAACCATGCCGAGGAGCACGCGAGAAATGCCGGTTATCTCTCGATAAAACTGGACGCGTTCGTGAACAACCCGGCCGCGTTGAAACTGTACGAGGGATTGAACTACTCCCTGGCCGGCACGGTGCGGTTCAGAAAGGGAATATTTAACTGCTACGAAAAGGTATTGTGAATACGCCGCAGCCGGTGCAGGAGGACATCGCGGCGCTGTTCGGATTGCTTGCACAGAAGAAGATCAAGCCGATAATCGCGAAAAGGATGCCGCTCCTCGAGGCGGCGGAGGCGAACCGGATACTGGAAAGCGGTTCCGTGGCCGGCAAGATTGTGCTCTTGGCCCCCGAATTGCTGTGATTTTATCCGCCGATACGCCGGAAGGCCGATGGGTCCGGTAAATTAATTTCCTTACCTGTCCGGGACGCGCGAAGGAACCGGCCCCGGGCCGCTCAGGTGCGTACGACATCAAAGAGCCCCCATGACCGATATAGTTGATTTATCCATTCGGCTTCATTACATTTTTATCAACCGGCCACGGTCCGACGCGCGGCGCGATTGAAACTGAAAGGAGGAATGCATGAAACCACGGGGTCCGTTGATGATCGAGCACAGGCTTATAGAAAAGATGCTGGTACTGACCGGCGGGGAACTGGAGGTCATCAAGCGGGAGAGAAAGGTGAATTCCGTGTTCATCGATACAATCGTCGATTTTATTAAGACCTACGCGGACCGCACCCATCACGGGAAGGAGGAGGACATACTTTTCAGGGAGCTTGAGCCCAGGAAGCTGAACGATGACGATGCGCGCATCATGCGGGAGCTGATCGACGAGCACGCGCAGGCGAGGAAGGCCGTGAGCGGACTTGTCGAGGCGAACGCACGGTACGTCAAGGGGGACGTGGCCGGCATCGACGTGATCATCGAGAAGCTGTCTTTCCTTATAACCTTTTACCCGCGCCATATCCTCAAGGAAGATAAGGTCTTCTTCCCCGACACCGAGAAATATTTTTCGAATCAGGAACTGGATGCCATGCTGAACAGCTTCTGGGAGTTCGACCGGAAAATGATCCACGAAAAATATGAAAGGCTTTACGAGTCCCTGAAAACGAGATAACCCGGAGAGATCGGCGCGTGTGATGAGGGCGATGCAGCGATGACGGGCTCTCATCCCGAAATTGAAGCAGGCGTACGGGAAGGGCCGGGGCATTCGGGTGCCGATATAACAGGCAAGGGAACGATCACCCGTTCCCCTGATAGATGCTGTTGCGTATCGGCCCCCGAACCCTGACCGGCCGTGCGAACAAGGCGCGGAAACTTACGCCCGTACCGCTCTCTTCCCGACGATATACATTCCCGCCGCGCTCACGATCATGAAGACCACGCCAATCACCTGCGCCTGCGTGAGGCCCAGCATGAGCTTGGGATTGAGCCGGATGAATTCCACGAGGAAGCGGGGAAGCCCGTTCAATAAAAGGTACAGGAAGAAGAGCCTTCCATCCGGCCATTCGCGCTTCCTGAGCTGGAGCATCGCACCGAGCACTATAAAGGAAAAGAATACCTCGAAGAGCGGGGTGGGGAAGACGGGCATGGTCGAGGGGACGATGCCGTTCGGGTACGCTGTCCCCCAGAAGCCCTCGGTGAAAATGCCGTAGCAGCCGTCGCCCGCGACGTGGCAGCCAAAGCGCCCGAAGCAGTAACCGAGCGCCATCGAGGGGACCGCAGTATCGGCCACCTTGAAGAAGCTCTCCTTGCTCCGCTTGACGATGACGAAGGCGAGCAGGAACGACAGCAGGAAGCCGCCGTACGCCGAAAGCCCCGCGCCGGATATGAGCATGTCCCATGGGTTCATCAGGAATTCGTCCAGGTGTTCAAGGACGTGGAATAGCTTTGAGCCGACGATACCGCCGGGTATCGCGGCCAGGAGTATCTTGTAGGCGATCTCGGGGTCCATGGACCTCTGCTTGAGCTCCCGCTCGAAGAGCAGGAAGGCCAGGTAGAAGCCGGTCCCCAGCATCACGCCGTAACCGCCTATCGAAATGAGCTTATACTGGAAGAGAATAGGAAACATGGTTGCCTCTGGTCACGGTTGTCGTGCGTCGTTCGTTCGATAAAAAGAATATCTGTACCGCGGCGCGCGGACTTGTCAAGAGCAATATTTGCGGCGTTCCGGACCGCGCCTTTAAAATTCTCTTGAAATTCCGATTCACGATCCGTATCATACCTTTAAATTCCGCGGAAGGAAAATCGCCGCCGCGCGTTCCGGTTCACCCCTGGAGGCCGCCATGAAAAAACTGTTTGCCGTCGCATTGATCGCCGCCCTCGCGCTCCTGTGCGCGCCGCCGCTCCGGGCCGGTGAGCCCACGAAGGATCCCATTCTCCGCCTCAACACCGGCATGCACACGGGCGCCCTCAAGCGCATGGACGTGGACGCCCAGGGGAAATACATGGTCTCCTGCGCGGACGACAAGATCGCCATCCTCTGGGACGCGCGCACCGGTGAGGCGTTGCGCACCCTGCGCCCCCCGATAGACGCGGCGAACGAGGGCAAGCTTTTCAGCTGCGCCATCTCGCGCGACGGGAAAACCATCGCGACCGGGGGATGGACCGGATACGACTGGTACGGCAACAATACGATCTACCTGTTCAACGCGCAGACGGGCGAGATGACGGGACGCATCCCCGGGCTCGAGAACGTGATCAACGACATCGAGTTCTCCCCGGACGGGAAGTACCTCGCGGCGAGCCTGGGGCGGGCGAACGGGGTGCGCATATTCGACACCTCGACCTGGAAGCTCGTGCACGCGCTCAAGGGCTACGGCGACAATACCTACAGCGTCGCGTTCGACCGCACGGGCCGGTTCGCGAGCGTGTCGTACGACGGGAATATCCGCCTGTACGGCGCGGGCTTCAAGCTCGTGAAAGAGATGGCGACCACGGGGGGCCGCAGGCCCTTCAACCTTGCGTTCTCACCGGACGGCGCGAAGATCGCGGTGGGCTACGACGACACCTGGACGGTGCAGGTGCTGGACGGCTATTCCCTCGAGGTGCTCTACGAGCCGGACGTGACCGGCAGCGAACAGTTCTACAAGTTCGACAAGGTGTGCTGGTCGCTGGACGGGAGCTACCTGTACGGGGTGGGCGGATACAGCCTCTACCGCGACAACACCTGGTGGCGCGTCATCAGAAGGTGGAGCGACGGCGGCAGGGGAGGCTACCAGGAGTTCAACGGCGGCCTCAACAACATCATGGACATCAAGACCCTGCCGGACGATTCGCTCATATTCGGGAGCGCCTTCCCGGACGTAGGCCGTATGGACCGCGCGGGCACGATGAAATACTTCGTGAAGGGCGCGACCAACGATTTCCGCGCGAAGGACCAGAGCCATTTCAAGCTGAACGCGAATGGGACCGTGACCGGGTTTACGCCGTTCGGCAAGAAGCCGCTCACCTTTTCCATCGAACAGCGCGAGGTCGTCGAGAAGGGCGCCACCTTCGGCTCGCCCAAACAGTCGGCGGGGGGAACCACGGTCACCGACTGGGCGAACTCGCAGAAGGTGAAGCTGAACGGGGCGCAGATAAGCTTCCTCGAGGATTACGAGCTTTCGCGCAGCCTTGACATCGCCGACAGCGGCGACTTTTTCATCATTGGCGCCGACTGGAGCATCTACTGCATGGACCGCTCGGGGAGCCAGCTTTGGAAGGTGACCGCACCCGGCGTCGCCTGGGCCGTGAATATCGCCGACGACGCGCGTACGGTCGCCATCCTGTTCGGCGACGGCACGGTGCGGTGGTTCAGCACCGCGAACGGGCAGGAGCTCCTCTCCCTGTTCGTCCACGCCGAGAATCGCACCTGGGTGATCTGGACGCCCTCCGGCTATTACGATTGCTCGCCCGGTGGTCAGGACCTCATAGGCTGGCACATCAACAACGGGATCGCCGCGGCCGCGGACTTTTACCCGGTGAGCCGTTTCGCGCAACGCTTCTACCGTCCCGACGTGATCCAGCTCGTGTTGAAGACCGCGAGCGTTGACCAGGCCCTCGCGCAGGCCAACAAGGACAAGGGCCTCAAGGGCGACGACCGCTCGATCGTGGAATCGCTCCCGCCCGTCGTCACGATCATTTCTCCGGAAAGCGGCTACCAGACGGCGCAGGACACCGTGGAGCTCACGCTCCTGGTCAAGACCCCCGAGAACGATCCTGTCACGGAGATCAAGGTGCTCGTGAACGGCCGCCCGTCCAAGAGCGACCAGCGCGGCATCACCCTGAAGCCGAAGGCGAAGGCGGGCGAGCGCAAGACGGTGATGGTGAGCGTCGAGGAGGGGGAGAACGAGATATCGGCCCTCGCGAAAAACTCCAACGGGTTCAGCGTGCCGTCCACCATCAAGGTGACCTTCACGAAGCCCAATCCGCAGGAATTCGTGATCAAGCCCAAGCTCTATATCCTCGCGGTGGGCGTGAGCATGTATGAGGACCCGGAGCTCAAGCTCAATTTCGCGAGCAAGGACGCGGGCGACTTCGCCGGCTTCCTGAAAAGCCAGCAGGGGAGCCTCTATCGCGAGGTCACAGTGAAGGTTCTCATTGACGCGGGCGCCACGAAGGACGAGGTCCTGGATGGGCTCGACTGGATCAGCAAGGAGACCACGAGCAAGGACGTGGCGATGATCTTCTTCGCCGGGCACGGCGTGAACGATTCCACGGGGATCTACTATTTTCTCCCCGTGAACGCGAACCGCGAAAAGCTCAAACGCACCGCGGTGCCCTTCACCGACATCAAGAACACGGTAGCCTCGCTCGCGGGGAAGGCGCTCTTTTTCGTGGACACGTGCCACTCGGGTAACGTGATGGGTTCGAGGCGCGGGGTGACCGATATTACCGGCGTGGTGAACGAGCTCGCCTCCAGCGAGAACGGGGTGATAGTCTTCGCGTCGTCCACCGGGAGCCAGTACTCGCTCGAGTCGCCCGACTGGGCCAACGGCGCGTTCACGAAGGCGCTCATCGAGGGGATGAACGGCGGCGCCGATTACCAGCGCTCCGGGCGCATCACCGTGAACATGCTCGACCTGTATATCTCGGAACGGGTTAAGGAGCTCACCGGCGGAAAACAGACCCCCACCACCACGAAGCCGCAGACGGTGCCGGACTTCCCGGTGATCGTACGATAGCTTCGCGGGACCGGGCATTTTCCGAGGGCGCCGTTCATGGGAGATGAGGGGACAAAGGATTAAAGGCGATTGAAGAGATAGGGGCGGGGTGCCAAAGTACGGCCTGGGGTTCGTGGTATAAATATTGTGAAAATAAAATTGCGTGCTAAGTATAAATCACGGTAGATAGATTATAATGAAACACTCGGCACAAAGACATCATTTTCAAAAGGAAAAACATGCGCCACAAATTCAACCACCTGCTGATCCTGGTTTTATCGGTTTTATTATTCACATCCTGCAATGATGAAAATTCCACATCCAGTCGCATACCAAAGGGCGACAGGCTGCTGGGAATGGACGTTTTAAACACAACACCCTCCATTGATTTTAACGCGGGAATAACAAAAGTAAAAGCCGCCGGAGTGCAGTTTATCACCTTTCCTGTTCTCTGGAGCGATATAAACGCAACGGGAGCTACATATGATGCAACATGGGTTCAAAACATCAAAAACATGGCTGTTGTATGCAGCGCAAACGGTTTGAAACTCAGTCTTACCATCTGGACAGTTGATACCACCGGGAAACATCTTCCTTCAGATCTGATGACAACTCGCTTTAATGACATTACAATGGCAAACAGATTTATCGATCTGCTCGAAAAGCTGTTCATCACGGAGAGTATCGATTATGCTTTACTGACATCCATTCAGATCGGCAATGAAATTGACGGGTACAATGTTGCAGGCGACTCGTATTTTTCATGGAGCGATTACGCAGCATTTTTATACAACGTCAAATTATTGATTGCCGCAAAACCATATTCTTCACTGAAGACCGGCTTCACCGGAACGCTATACGGGATGAACGCCGACACGGCTGTCTTTACCGCCCTCGCAGGGACTGTCGATATTCTGGGAGTAACCTATTATCCGCTGAATAATGATTTTACGGTAAAAGACTCAGCAGTCGTTTCGTCTGATATTTCCACTTTCGTCGGCAATTACTCTGCGACCGGCAAGCCGATCTATATGCAGGAAGCGGGTTATCAAACCGGCGGCACATTCTGCAACAGCTCTGAAAGCAAGCAGGCGCAGTTTGTTCAGAATATATTCGACGCATGGGATACTCATAACGCATCTATAAAAGCGGTCAGCTTCCTCAGATTGAACGATGTCGACAATTCATCAGCAATCGCAACTGCGACACAGTATGGCCTTGTGGGTAATTCAGGTTTCATCGAGTACATCCAAACACTTGGTTTCTTCAACTACGATGGTACAGAAAAGCAGGCTTTTGAAATTTTATCGGATAACGCTCATGCGAGAGGATGGTAAAACAGCGTCTCACCCCAGTCTCGAATCATACTGAGCCGTGATGCTCTTGTGGGTTTCTTATTTTCCCGGTAATCATTTATACTACAGGCTGTCAAAGCGAAGATTCCGGTAATTCGTTGACTTTTTATCGCCGTTATATATTATCCCTGAGATGGCAAGGGCCGTTTTAACCTGACGTCCATCGGAAAATAAAACTCAATCGCCCCGGCTTTTTAAAAATGAGAGTGGACTTTAACAGAGTAAATTGATAAGAAGTGAAGCCATGCGGAAGTAATCCTGCCGGGATGGGACGCGTTTTATATATAAACTTGTGAGCAGGGATCAATGAAATTAAAAATTGCAATCATCGCATCAATACTATTTTCTTTTCCCCTGTCGCTTGCGGCCCTCCAGGGCATAAGGGTTGACGATTCGTTTGACGCGCAGGCGATAGGCTTGAATGTCGAATATATCGAAGACAAAGAAAATACCCTATCCTTCGATCAGGTCGTAAAAGAAGAGCGATGGACCGCGTCGAATAAAGAGTCCCTGAATTTCGGATTTACCCGTTCGGTATACTGGTTCCGGTTTTCTCTCGATACTACGGGCAGTGCCCTCAACCATTTTTTGGAATTAACCTATCCGATGCTGAATCATGTGGAATTCTATCGCCCGACGGGCAAGGGATACCGCGTATTTAAAACCGGTAACAAGTATCCTTTCCATGAACGCGAAATCGAAGATAAGAACTTCGTCTTCCGGCTGAACGAGGGCCCCGGGATCCACCGGTATTTCCTGAGAATTGAAACGTCGAGTTCCCTGAATTTTACGCCCATCCTCATGTCTCAGAATGCATATATTCACAGAAATCAGACGCAGATGCCCATCATCTGGATATATTACGGCCTCATGCTCATCATGCTGGTCTACAATTTTTTCATCTTCATCGCCGGTCGCGACCGCGGTTATTTGTATTACGTCTTGTTCATCGCCGCGTATATTTTAATGCAGATGTCGCTGAACGGTTATTCCTTTCAATACCTGTGGCCGAACGCCTTATGGTGGGGTTCGTTCGCCCTGCCTTTTTTTATCTGTGTTGCAATTACACTGGCGGCCGTGTTCATGAAACAGGTCATCGAAACCAAAAAGCTTTTCAGGGTCGTCGATAAAATATTTCTCTACGGCGTCATTGTCCCGGGATCCGCATGGGCCGTGTGCACCCTTTTCGTCGACTATGGCCTGGCAATCCGCGGCGCAACCGCGTTAGTGGGGGTCCTGGCGGTTTGCCTGTTCGGGTGCGTCATATATGCGACTATCCGCAATTCGCGACCGGCCCGGTTCATCCTGATCGGCTTTGGCGGCCTCGTGGCGGGCATCGTAATCTATGTCCTTAAGACCTTTGGGGTGCTGCCGGGGATGTTTATCGCCGACTGGGGCGTGCAGATCGGCTCCTCGCTCGTTGTCGTCTTCCTCTCCCTCGCCCTCGCCGATAATATCAACGTCATGAGAATAAAACTGTCGAAACTCCTTGATGAGCAGAAGGAGCACGAAAAAACGACGATCGAACGGGCCGCGTATCTCGAGGGCATCGTGGGAACCGCGGGCACGTTGTCCGAAGAGTTTATCAGCGTGAGCGACCGGCTCCAGGGAATTACCAACCGTTTTACGAGCCTTTCCATGGAACAGGCCTCGACAAGCGAAGAGATGTCCGCGACATTCGAGGAGTTCTCCGCGTCGGTGGAAACCATCTACAATTCGACCATAAGCCAGAAAGAAGAAGGCGAGAAATCGAAGAACCTCGTGGACGTGCTCAACGATGCCCAGAAGAACCTCATCCTGGAGAACCGGAAGGTCGAGGAGAGCATAAGGGAGATTATGGGTTCGGCGACGGCCACGGGCGACAGCCTCCGCACGATGACGGATACCATGAACACGATAAATGCCGGGGGCACGGCGATCAACCAGTTCATCGAGATAATCGACGACATATCGGACCGCATCAATCTGCTCAGCCTGAACGCCGCGATCGAGGCGGCCCGGGCCGGTGACTACGGGCGCGGATTCGCCGTGGTTGCGGACGAAATTGGAAAACTTGCGCAGGCTACTTCCGATAATTCAAAGGAAATAACAAAACAGATAACGAAGATCATCGCCGACATCGAATCCGGCACGCGCATCGTCTTCAGCACCAAGGAGTCGACCGATACCATACTCCAGCTGGTACACGTCATCGGTTCCGGGTTCGATTTGATACGGGAGATGATGACGAAGCAGAACACGGCCCTTGAAGTGGTCATCCGGCAGGCCGAGGTGATCGACAGGTTGTCGAAAGAGATCGTGACATCTACGAACGAACAGAAGAATTCCATGGCCCAGACGCAGAAAATCATAGACCGGCTGTCGCAGATGGCGCTGGAGATCACCCAGTCCAATGATGTGATCATCGATGTTTCGAAACTCATCCAGGAAAAAGCGCAGGACCTGGACAGGGTGATCCGCACTAAAGAGTAACCGTCCGGTCGTCTGCCGCGGGAGAGGCGTTTTCCTCCGGGCAGTGAAAGCCGGATTTTTTAAAGAGGGCGCTACCGGTACACGGATATATGCCGGGTGTGTGCGCGCGACAACGGACCTCGCCGTGTTATCGCCCCCCGGCATCCTCCCTGCATTTGCCGCACAGGAGGCCCAAGGCGTCGCGCGACCAGCCATACTTCGTAAGAAGGGGACCGGCGTCCGCGCCGATAGCCACGGAGTCCTGCACGACGGCCCTGCATTCCCGGCAGACGAGGGTCATGGTCATGAAGCTCATGCCCGGCAGTGTCATTTGTTTGTCGTCGTTCATTTTCACGTTTTATCGGTACTCAATAATCGGCATTTTAATGAGCGCGGTCTCCCCGAAACCTTAGAATAAATCCTTCCGCCTCTCGCATTCCCCCTTGACCATCTGCACGAAATCGTCGAGCACCCGTCCCGACAGGAATTCCGTGATCTTTGCCGGCATGAGCATGCCGAAATCGACGCGGAGGGAGAACACGAGGAGGGTCCGGTCTTCCGGCAGCTCCCGGAACTCGTACGTTCCTGCCGCCCGGGAGACGTCGCCCCCCGCCGACTTGAAATGCAGTATCCTCGCGTCGTCGTCATATCGGTAGTCAAGCACGATCTTCAGTCCCTTCTTTATCAGCAGGTCGAAGGTGTACACGACGCTCAGGGCCCGGCAGTCGTCTCCCGTTTTCCTGATATCGAGATCCCTCACGTGACTGAACCAGGAATGATAGTTATCCATGTCGCATATAACCCGGTAACACAGGCCGGGGGAGGCGGCTATTTCGATCGATCTTGAAACTTCCTGGATTTTTTTCATATACGCATTTCCGATCCGACGTCGATTTTTGTTGAGAATTCTTCCGGTACCAGCCGTTATGTCAGAGAGCTTCCATCGCCACCTCTCCCATTCCCGTAACCTGGAGGGCCGGAGTCGTATCAGCCCGCCTTATTTCACATAGGATGCCGCTTTCACGATTCGTTTCACATCACGAAGCCCTATTTTTCCCTTGAAAAAATTTCTTTCTTTATTCACCCGGTCGAGCGCATTATATAGTTCATCGGCGTCCGCCTGGGAGACCCTTTTTATCGTATCATATCCGGCGGCGACCAGCATCCCCGCGGCAATCGGACTTATCCATTGAATTCTTGTGAGATCGATTAATGAATAAAAAATATCGATACGCGTGCCGGCTATTCCTGTCCTGGCACTGATTTCCGATCTCTTTTTCGCGGAATCCAGCGCTTCATGCAATAAAACGGAATTCTTCAAACCGCATTTTTCTAATTTTTCAATTTCACCCTTCTGGAACCCATCAAAGGCGCATAGCGGGAGGGGCTTGGGGAAATAGCCTTCGATTTCACGTCTAAGTAGTACCAGGTAATCGTAATCAACCCCGGTTTTCTTCGAAAGCGAAGGGATATTTTTTGAATATTTTAATTCCTTCCGTAAATCCCAAAGAGTCAGAAAGCCCTGTGCTTTCAATTTTTCGAAATTATCCTCGATATTGACGGTTAGTGAGCTGCGGCTCGGGATTAAATCCGTTTCCTCGATTCGTTTTTGTAAATCATCGAGATTCGTTTTTTCGGCATCGATATAATATGGCATGGATCATCTCCAAATAAATGCGGTACTAGCATACTCTGCCGGGGGGTATTCCTCAGGATAACGCGCCACTTGCAATCGTCCTCCGCGGAACACCCCTCAATGCCCGGGTAAAAAAACCCAGCTTGGGGACATTTTACCCGCCCCCTTGAATAAAAGCAAATACTCCATGATACCGGGTATCATGGATGGTACATTACGATGGCGTTTAGCCGATACATTAGATTCGGCGATAATTCATTTATAGTTTATGGGACAAAATATTTCGTTGGCTCCCTGGGTTGCCTGAATCTTTCATCTCATAATTCACGGAAAATACCTGATTTTATGATAAATATTCATACCCCTCGTCACACCAGCCTCTTTCGGATGCTATAATAATTAAACACTGAGGCGGTATTTCATGCGTAAAGAGATAATTCAGAGCGTTCAAGCTGATAAGTCCGATATCGGATTGATACGTGAATCGGTTGCGGGTGACAGAGTCTCGCTGGAGGCTTTGATTAACAGGCACCAGGATTGGATCTATAATATTACCTTTAAGATGGTAATGGATCATGATGAAGCGGCTGATATTACACAGGAGATTTTAATAAAGATACTGACAAGCCTGGCGACGTATGACGAGAACAGGGGGTCTTTCAGGACATGGGTGTACAGGATTACGGCAAACCATGTTGCAACGATGAAAAAGAGCCGGCTGGAACGAAGGTTTACCGACCTGGACGAGTATGTTTCGCTGATAGAATCTATACCGGATAACCGTGACTCGTCTCATCCGGATTCCAGGATGATACTGGAGGACCTGCGTATTGGCTGCATGGCGGGGATGCTGATCTGCCTGAACCGCATCGAGCGACTCGTCTTTATCCTCGGCGGAATCTTCAGGGTGACCGATGTTGTGGGAAGCGAAGTCGTTGGTGTTTCGCGCGGTAATTTCAGAAAGCTCCTGTCCCGGGCCAGGAGAAAGGTATATTCCCACATGAATGGTCTCTGCGGCCATGTGAATCCGAACAGCCCATGCAGGTGTTCGAATAAGATGAAGTCTTTCCTTGATTCAGGCAGGATCGATCCCGGGGCCTTGAGGTATAACAAGCCATCAGCGATGAAGCTACGGGATGCGCTGGAACTGAAACTGGATGAATTCAGGGAGAGCTATTACGATCCGTTTTTCGATATCTACCGGAATGATCCTTTTTACGGCCCACCCGATATAACCGGTTGGCTGAGGAACACCCTGGAACACGCGCGCTTCAGGGATATATTCGGCATTCATTAAGCACGGGCATGCGCGCCCGTCGGGGTGGATTGCCATTTGTAATAAGAAATAATCAATAAGGAGGAGGACCGCATGATGGATAATCTGGAGTCGCTGGTAAGAGGTTCATTCCGGAAAGAAATGCTCGCGTCAGGACTTTATGCCGTGCTTGCGATGCAGTATGCGAAAAAAAACCCAAAACTCGGGGCCAGGTTGAGAGAGGCAGCGGAACAGGAGCATATGCATGGCAGGTTATTCAAGCACTATTATTTCAACAGGTTCAACAAGCAGGCGGGAAATGAAAGTTTCTGGAAGGCGGTGGGCAGGTTCATCGCCGGTATGATGACGGTGATGCCTCTCAAAAAGAAGCTGAACTCATTGAGCGGTAAAGAGTCGGACGCCGTCAGGATGATTGAAGCGGCTCTCGCGGCCGGCCTCGAGCCTTCGTATCAGAAAATTCTCAGGCGCATACTTCCCGATGAAAAATCTCATGCCGCTATATATAAAGAAGAATATTCTTCCTAAAATGCAGCATGAAGTCGTCCTTTTAACGCTCCTGGCGGATAAAGCTTATGGGAATTTATATCATCGTGCCGGCGACAGCTTTCCGGCATAATGCTTCATATCGGCAGCTGGGGTTTCATCCCGAACAGGAATCGCATGAGGCGTATCCGCTTGACAAAGACCTCGTAGACGGCCAGCGTCAGGCCGATCGCGACAAGCACGATTACCGCGTATTTGACCGCAATGACCGTTTCGAACCGGATTACAAAATACGTGACCATAGTAACCACCGGCAGATGCAGAATGTAGAAGGGATACGCGGCCTCGGCGGCGTAATCCAGGACCTTGTTTGTACGGACCAGGAGGCGGCGGCCCGCGCCGATAAAGACGAGAACCCACACCCAGCGGCTGAGGATGTACAGGGTCCCCAGCGCCATCCACTGCCATGACCATTCCTCCTGGTACTGCAGCGGAAAAAGGTAGTTGAGCGCCACCAAGGCGATCCCCAGTGCAACGGCCGCCTTCAGCTGTCGATCGACCGCCTGCCGGAAACGCCCGTCGGTCATGAAGACGCCGCCCAGGATGAAAACGCTGAAATAGAAAAAAGGATTCTTGTCGCCCAGCAACGGTATCGCGGCCGCGATGGCGAGCAGCAATCCGGGAAGGATCAGAATCATCCCCGGTTTTGCGCACCAGCCCGCCAGCCGGTCAACGAGTACCTGTCGGCGAACGCCGCGCAGGCGCGCGAACAGGGGCAGCGCGCCGACCGAAAAGATGAACAGGAAAAGGATGAACCAGAGATGGCCCACGGTAAGTGTACCTCCCAGACCGCTCAAATCATGGGGATCGAGCGTCCAGAAGCCTGCAAAGTGCCGCCAGAAACCCGGCGTATCGGCGCGATCGAGGAAGTGTACGTAGGTCATGGGCGGAATCAACGCGACAAGGCCGAATGCGAATGGCACCAGCAGGCGTGCAACGCGTTCCCTCAAGTATCGGTCGCCGGTGCGAACGCCCAGGGCGAGCCATGTCGCCGCGCCGGCTATGAAAAACAACAGCGGCATATGCCATCTATGGATGAAGCCTGCCGCGTGGACCAGGAATTCGCTCTGCACGACATCTTTCATGTATACAATGGCGTTCGGGTCGAGGTTGAATACCAGGGCCGAATGAAACGGCACCAGCAGAAGGACGGCCAGGACCCTGAGCCAATCGAGGTCATAACGGCGTGCCTGTGCCGTTGCGGATGGATGAGGTGATGGTTCCATGGGCGTGCCCCTCACTCACAATTATTAATCGGGAATACTTTTCTATGTTTTTTCCCGGCCTGCAAGAAATATATGCACGCGGGCAGGGGAATTTTATAAATGTCGTCCCATACCCGGCGCACCATCGCCCCCATTCCTTGACTATCCGGTTCCCTCTCTGTACATTATTAAACGAGGCCAACGGCACTGCGAGGGGAAGCGGGTATGGTTAAAATCCTGAAAATCATCCTGGTGTGTGCGATCTGCGCCGGCATCATCGCGGCCGTGGTTCTCGCGATTCAATGGATAGTCAATTAATGTATTTAGGAAAAATTAATACCGGGGGAAGTTTCCAATGAAAAAAAACATGGGGACCATAGACAGGATTATCAGGACCGCGGTGGCGATTCTCATCGCGGTGCTTTATTTTACCGGGCAGATCACGGGCACCGCCGCCATTATCCTGGGTGTCATCGCCGTACTTTTCCTGGTGACGAGTCTCCTTTCGCGGTGCCCGGGGTACCTGCCATTCGGAATTTCGACCAGGAAAGCGGAATAATCATTTCATATCCGCGGACGGGAAAGATACTCCGGCGGATCATGGGATTTCCGGACCTCGGGCGGGAGCGGCTGTGCGGAAAAGCGTCAATTTTCGCGCATGGCGTCATCAAAGCGCTTCTGCAATGATTCCGGTGCCGCGGACGGTTTCATGGTCAGCATGCTGATAAATACCCCGCTCTGGCTCGCGGTGGCCGCGGTTTTATCGTTAACCGTGATTTCCATGCGCGCCGTCCACCGGGGCGAATCAAATTCACTCATCCAAATGTGCCCGGTCACTTTATCGAACATCCGTATCGGCCTTCGATATTCTATCTGCGTCGTCTGAATAATGGGGACATTGCCATCTCTAATCAGCGTGTCGAGGGGGTAGTACGTTTCAAGCAATTGGAGGCGCAGGTCTTCGAGCCATCGAACATACGTGATATTACTGACGATTCCCGCAAAATCGATATCATATGTCTGTACTTTGAACGGCAAAAAAACTTCCAGCGGTCTTTTATGCGAAGTTTCATCATTCATGATTTTACCCGGAATTTTAATTTTCCTATCGCGGTACTCATAGACATGAGTCGTTCCTCCTTCTGTGAGACCCTGAAGTCATTTCCGCCTGCCGGTGCTCTTTACTCAAGAAAAAACCTGTATGCAATTTCGCATTTTCCGTACTTGTGCATCAGGCATCCCTTTTCGATATCCTGTAAAATCTCGAATTTCACCCCCAGGGTTTCGAACCAGGTGCTGACCCTGGCTACTACGCCGCAATCGTAGCTATCGATCATTCCGAATTTCTTCAGGCCGTCGTGGGCGAAACACTCGTGAAACCCGCCGACAAACAGATTTATTTCCGGGGTGCCGTAGTACAGCTTCATGAAATCGGGCTTGATGAACCTGAAGGTCGTATCGATGATCTCCTGCAACTGTGTGAAGGTTTTAATCTCCGGCCTGGGATCGCCCATCAGCTTCATTATTCTCTGAATCTCGATGCCGGCCATGGCGCGGACCGCGGACTTGTTCAATCTATTTGCCGTTTCCGCGCCGCACTCCTGCAGGGTGCAGTAAAACCACATGGCGTCGTGCGTGAGCCAGCTCTTTGAAACGAATTCGCGGACCTCGTGCTTGCTCAGTTTGTCCAACAGGTCCATATAATCCTCCGTGCGGGGAATATCCCCGGAAACCATGACAGGCGGCCGGGTGATGCTCTTGTCGTCTTGCGCGCACGCTAATAACAGATGAGACCATGCATGATTGCATGATGCCGTCTTTGGCGTATCGCGTCAAGTAATAAAATTATAAAAAGTTAAACAAGTAAAACAAATAATAATATTTGACAAATGGTGCCATTTGTATAATTATGCCGTCACCGGTAACGGTAATTTCACCGGTGGTACAGGAAAAACCGCCCATTGCCGGAGACGGGATCGTTACTACCGGACCGATACCGGATTGAAATGATAGGATATCGAAGATGAGGCGCCCATGGCAAAAAAAGAAAATGATATGCAGGTATACGGGGTCGGGAAGGTGAGCCCGAAGGGACAGATCGTCATCCCGGCCGATCTGCGCGCGGAATTGGGCATAAACACCGGGGACCAGCTCGTGATCGCAAAATCGAAAAGCGGGGAGGGCATCGTTTTGCTGAAGGTGCAGGTTTTAAACCGGTTGCTGAGCGGGACGAGGTACAATATCGACTAGCCCGCCGGGGAGATCGTGCGGCACGCTCGCCACACGCACGGGATCGCGTACGTGTGGCGTCTCAGCCGTACATTTCCTTCTGCAGCTTCACCAGCTCGCCGTTGATATAGTCCCGCACCAGGGCGGCCGTCTCCTCGACGGTTTTATCGGCGAATTGTTCGTAGGGAATCTCGTCGAGCACGCGTACCTTTATGGGGTGCGTTCCGTGGAAGTTGACGCTGTACTTGGGAAGGGCGTGGCGCGTGCCTTCCACTACGACCGGCATTATCGGCACCCTCATCTTTTTAGCGAGTATGAACGCCCCCATCTTGAACTGCTTCAAGTTCCCGTCCGGGGAGCGGGAGCCCTCGGGGAAAATAAATATGGAGCTGCCCTGTGCGAGCTGCTTCTCGGAGTCGGCCATCATCTGCGCGATGCTTTCCTTCTCGCCCCTGCGGAGCTTGATGTAGTTGTTCAGCACCATGTTCCACCCGATGAGCGGTAAGCGGAATATCTCGGCCTTGGACACCCACTTGAAATGTTTATAGAGCCGGAAGAGCACCAGGATATCGAGCTGCGACTGGTGGTTCGACACGATCACGTAGGTGGCGCCGCGCCTGATCTTCTTCCTGCCCTCGATCTTCGCCGGCCACGCGGGCATGATATAGGTGTAAAACGCGCCCCAGAAGCAGGTGTACAGATGGAGGAACCGAAGGCGCCTGTCGAAGGGGCGCGTGCAGGCCCAGATGATCAGGGCGCCGATGTAAAAGAAGAACGAGGTGGCAATTATATTGATAAAGACGAGTATAGATATCGCGCGGTCCATGATCACTTTCCAGCCGGTAAAATTTTTACGGCACTTTACACGAAGTGTTCTGATTTTAGCAAACGTTTTATTTAAACCGAACAGTGATCGGAAAAGCGAATAAAGATGGAAGGCGCGGATTCGAATCCGCGCCTTCCACGGCACCGCGGCCCCCGGGATTGACTTTTTCCGCGTACCGTGCCATACTGCGGAAAACAATCCGCGGAGGCCCCGCATGATCCGGTTTATCCGACAGCATCGAAAACTCTCCATTCTCGCCGGCTGTGTCGTCGTTCTCCTGCTCGCTGCCGTCGCCATGAAGCCCTCGGACAACGGGGCCCCGTACGACGAGTACTTCAAGGCGCTCAACGCCGAAATGAAAAAAAACGGGCCCGGACGCCCGTCGCTCGTCCTGGACCTCGACCGCGTCGACCGGAACCTGGCGCTGCTCAAAGAGGCCATAAAGCCGCCCGCGTCCTTCCGGCTGGTGGTGAAATCGCTTCCCTCGGTCAAGCTGGTACAGTACGTCCAGAAGCGGATGGGGTCCGATAGGCTCATGGTTTTTCACGAGCCCGATCTCAGGATCCTCGCCCGGGCGGGGCTGGGCGGTATGGACATGCTCCTGGGCAAGCCCATGCCGGTCAACGCGGCGCGGGAATTCTACGGGGCCCTGCGGCCCGAATGGAACTTCGACCCGTCCGCGAAGGTGCAGTGGCTCGTGGACAGTCCCGAGAGGCTGAAACAATACCTTGCGCTCGCGCGCGAGAAAAACCTGCTCATGCGCGTTAATGTCGAGATCGATGTGGGCCTGCACCGCGGCGGTCTCAGGACGACGGCTGAGCTCGAGGAGATGCTCGCGCTCATCGCGGCCAACCCGAAGAGCCTCGCCCTCGCGGGATTCATGGGCTACGACGTGCACACCGCATCGGCGCCGACAGTGTTCGGGTCGAAGCGCGCGGCGATCGACAAGGCCTTCCAGGGAATGCTCGACCGCTATAATGAATTCTTCGACGCGGGAAAGGCGAAATACCCGGCCCTCTTCCGCGAGGGGCTCACCCTCAACAGCGGCGGCAGCCACACCTACATGCTCTTCCAGGGCAGAGGCCCCGTGAACGATATCTCCGCGGGCTCCTGCATCGTGCAGCCGTCGGACTTCGATACCATGCTCCTGGAACGCCACGAGCCGGCCCTCTTCATCGCGGCCCCCGTGCTGAAGAAGATTTCAGGGACTACCATCCCCTTCATCGAGGGGCTCGCGGGATTCATGAGCGCGTGGAATCCCAACAAGCAGCTCACCTATTTCATCTACGGGGGCGGATGGATGGCGCGGTTCACGTCGCCGGCGGGGCTTGAGGGAAACGCGATCTACGGGTTCAGCACCAACCAGTCGATCGTGAACGGTTCGGCGCGCACCGCGCTGGGGGCCGACGATACGGTTTTCCTCCGTCCCACCCAGAGCGAGGCGATCATGCGCGAGTTCGGCGACCTGCTCGTGGTACGGGGCGGGAAGATTATCGACCGCTGGCCGGTCTTCCCGGAATAGCGGGTTTCGTCCGGCATCGCACCGTGCTGCCGGGGGGCGCGCGGCGCGGGCCGAAAGGAGTATCGGCGCCCGAACCGAAAAGAATTCGAATGCATTGTGCATTGTGTTATAGGGTTGCTGCAAATCTGTCATTTCGACCGCAGGGAGAAATCTTTAAGCGCGGAGCAAAGTATCCCGCCTGAAAAGCCCGCCCCGTACCCCATCGAAAACAAACCGATTTTTCACGAATCGTTCATAGTATTCCTGGCGGATCGAAATTCATTACTCTTCACCGGGGGAGAATCGGAAAAAATTCCCAGGATGGGCTGTCCGCCGCTGGATTCGCCGGTTGAAAAACGATATTTTTCTTTTAATGCTTGCAATTTCCAAGGGGCATGAATAATACGCGCTCACTTCCATCACGATATTTACATTAAATTTTATGTGCAGTTAAACTTATATATAATTACAGGATATACAACAAATGAATAAAAATGCCCAATACCTGGGGGTGGATATCGGATCGGTGTCCATCGCGATCGCGCTGGTGGACGAACGGGGAGAGGCGGCGAAAAGCGCCTACCGGTTCCACTACGGGAAGATCGCGGCGACCCTCGAATCGATGCTTGCGGAGTTCGACGCGTACGACGCGCGGGGAATCGCCTGCACGGCGTCATCCCCCGGCATCATCACGGGGGCGCACCGCTACGACGGAAGGATCGCCGTGATCACCGCGGCGCGGCGCATGCACGGGAAGCCCGGCTCCATTCTCATGGTGGGCGGGGAGCGGTTCGGCCTCATCCGGTTCGACGAGGACGGGTCCTACCGCCGGTACCGCGCGAATTCGAGCTGCGCCGCGGGCACGGGGAGCTTCCTTGACCAGCAGGCGCGCAGGCTGGGCCTCCCGGGGATCGAGGAGCTTTCGGCGATCGCGTGCGCGAGCACGGGCGACATACCCAGGATCGCCTCGCGCTGCGCCGTCTTCGCGAAAACGGACCTTATACACGCCCAGCAGGAAGGCTATACGCTGGCGCAGATATGCGACGGCCTGTGCCACGGCCTCGCAAAGAATATCGTCGACACCCTGTGCGGCGGCGAAGAGCTGCGCGGTCCGGTGATATTCGCAGGGGGCGTTGCGCGCAATGCGGCGGTGGTGAAACACCTGGAACGGCTCATGGGAACGCCCCTGGTCGCCGGCGAGCGCGCGCACCTGTACGGCGCCATCGGCGCGGCGCTGTGCCTGGCCGGGGATGAATCGGCGCAGCCCCTTGCTCCGGAAAAGCCCCTCGCGCGGCTGGTCGCGGAGGAACGGGAAGAGAAGCGGTATTACTACGCGCCCCTGGAGCTCACGCTCTCCGACTACCCGGAATTTCCCGGCATAGAGCGCTATAACTACGACCCGGCCGTTCCGGGATTCGAAATCCCGGTGGAAGTCGACATTTACGAAAAGCCCGCGAGGGGAGCGGCCTGCCGCGCGTTCCTGGGGATCGACATCGGCTCGACGAGCACGAAGGCCGCGCTGCTGGACGGCGACGGTCGCGTGCTCGCGGGATTCTATACGCGCACCGCGGGAAGGCCGCTCGCGGCCACGCAGGCGATACTCGAGGCGATCGAAGACGCCGGGCGCCGCGCGCACATCCCGTTCGACATCGCCGGGGCCGGGACCACCGGCTCGGGAAGAAAATTCATCGGGAAGATCATGGGCGCCGACCTGGTGCTGGACGAGATCACCGCGCACGCGCGCGCGGCCGCGACGCTCGATCCGGAGATCGACACGATTATCGAAATAGGCGGCCAGGATGCGAAGTTCACCACGCTGCGCAACGGGACGGTGACCTTTTCCATCATGAACTCCGTGTGCGCCGCGGGGACGGGGAGCTTTGTCGAGGAGCAGGCGCAGAAACTGAGCTGCCCGCTGGACGAGTACGCGGAGCGGGCGGGGGGGGCGCGCGCGCCCATCGCGAGCGACCGGTGCACCGTCTTCATGGAGCGCGACATCAACCATTTGCTGAACAAGGGATACGAGGTCCCCGAGATACTCGCCACGGTGCTGCATTCCGTGCGCGACAACTACCTGTCCAAGGTCGCCATCGAGGCGAACATAGGCGAGCGGGTGTGCTTCCAGGGCGCGACCGCGAAGAACCGCGCGCTCGTCGCCGCGTTCGAGCAGAAGCTGGGGAAGCCCATCTTCGTGTCCCGGTTCTGCCACATCACGGGGGCGCTGGGCGTCGCGCTCTCCCTTGCCGAGGACGCGCCCGCCGCGAGCTCGTTCAGGGGCCTTTCGCTGCACGGCAAGCGCATCCCGCTGGGCGCGGAGGTGTGCGATCTCTGCACGAATCATTGCAAGATCAAGACCGCCCATGTAGACGGAGAGACGGTCGCGTACGGATTCCTGTGCGGCCGCGATTACGACACGAAAAAGTTCGTCAACAAGAATGCCTCCGGCTTCGACCTCCTGCGTGCGCGCCGCAGGGCGGCCGCGTTCCCGCCCACGCAGAAAAACCGGGGCTGGGTCACGCTGGGAATTCCCGCGGCGCTGCACATGTTCGACGAGCTTCCGTTGTGGAGAAAATTTTTCGACCTGCTGGGGGTGCGCACCGTCACGAGCGAGGACTGCGCCGACCCGGTGAAGCGCGGCAAGGAGCGCGCCGGCGCGGAGTTCTGCGCGCCCATGTCGGCGATGTACGGGCACGCCTCCTGGCTTTCCGAGCATGCCGATTACGTGTTCATGCCGGTGTACCTCGAGGGCAGGAACCGGTCGAAGGAGCGCGCCCGGCAGTACTGCTATTACACGCAGTATTCGCCCGCGATCATGTCGGTGATGCATGGCGCGGGCCTGCGTTCCCGTACGATCATGCCGCTCGTCAACCACGCCTACTCGCATTTCCACACCGCCGGCGAGCTCGTGAAGGCACTGCGCCCGGTGCTGGGCGAAGACCTGGGCTTCGTGGAGGTGTACAACGCGTACGAGGATGCCATTCGCTTCCAGGAAACCGTGCAGTCCTCCCTGCGCGCCGTGTACGCGCGGGAGCGCGAATCGACGTTAGGCGGGGTGAGTGTCGTCCTGCTGGGCCGCCCCTACACGGTGCTCGCCCCCTCCATGAACAAGGGCATCCCCGACATTTTCGCGACGCTGGGGATCAAGACGTTTTACCAGGACATGGTCGAATATTCGCCCGCCGATACGGCCCGTGTGAAGGACCTGCTGGCGGCCTTCCACTGGAACTTCGCGTCGAAGATAATCGAGACCGCCGAGGCGATCGCGACACGCCCCGGGGTGTACCCGGTGCTGGTGACCTCGTTCAAGTGTTCGCCCGACTCCTACGTGGTGGAATACTTCAAACGCATCATGGACCATCACGGCAAGCCCTACCTGGTGCTGCAGCTTGACGAGCACGACTCGAGCGTGGGATACGAGACCCGCATAGAGTCCGCGGTGCGCGCATTCCGCAACCACCATTCAGGGAACGCGCGCCGGGGCGCCGCGGGCCTCCGGATGTCGAATCCGAAGGTCGAGAAGAAGATCGCCGGCAAAACCCTGCTGTTTCCCAACTGGGACCCGATCACCGGGCGCTTCCTGGTCGCGAATCTCCGCAGCGCGGGGATCGACGCGCGCCTGCTCGAGGAGAACGATACGCTCATCCAGAAGAGCCTGCGCCACAACACGGGGCAGTGCATCCCCATGAACGCGATCGCGCAGGAATTTATGGATTACGTGCGCGCGCACGAGCTGGATCCCGCGAATACCCTGCTGTGGATGCTCGAGAGCGGGGTCGCCTGCAACATCCGCATGTACCCGTATTATATCAAGAGCATCTTCGAGGCCGAGGGCGGCGGGATGGAGAAGGCGGGCGTCTACGTGGGCGACGTGACCTTTCTGGAGTTTCCCCCGCAGATGATGATCAACGCCTACTTCGCCTACCTTTTCGGGGGGCTGATACGCAAGGCCGGGTGTACACTGCGCCCCTATGAAGAGGTACGCGGCGCGACGGACGCGGCGATTGCGCGCGCCACCGAAATCCTGGAGGCGCATTTCCTGGGGAAGAGCCCGCGCGAGACGGCGGTGCGCGACGCGGTCGCCGAGTTCGAGAATGTCGCGGTCAAGCCGGGACGGCGTCCCAAGGTCGCGATATTCGGCGACCTCTACGCGCGCGACAACGACGTGATGAACCAGAATTTAGTGAGGGCGATAGAGGCGGCGGGGGGCGAGGCGCTCACCACCCCCTACAGCGATTACGCGAAGGTGGTCGCGGGCTCCTACTTTAAGCGCTGGCTGTCCGAAGGAAAATACAAGGATGTATTCACCAGCAGGGCCATGCTGGGGATAGTCGGGATGATGGAGAAGAAGTATTACCGATATTTCGAGAAGGTATTAAAAGAGCCCATGCCGTCATACGACATCCCGGCGGAAAGGATCCTGGCGCGCTTCGGCCTGAAGCTGCATAACAACGGGGAGACCCACGACAACATACTCAAGATATTCGCGCTCCTGGAACACTACCCGGACATTGCGCTCTTCGTGCAAACGAGCCCGGCCTTCTGCTGCCCCTCGCTTGTCTCCGAGGCCATGTCGGCGGAGATCGAGCGCGCCACCGGGGTGCCGGTGATATCGGTCACCTACGACGGCACCGGAAGCCTCAGGAATGACGTGATCGTTCCCTACCTCGCCTATCCGCGCAAGGGGCGGGACCTTGAGGAGAAGAAGATCGCGAATATGTAGGGGGACCGTGTCCGCGGGCGGGTGACGTCATGCAATAAACAGAATGGTCATAGCGCAGTTTCTAAAAAATTCACATCGATGAGTAAAAAAAATCGTATTGGGCTTGACGAATATAATTGACCATGAAAGTTTCAGTTGTTATATAAATAACGTTTTCCGGCTCGCTGCGTGGAGTTTTCGAGCCGTTTTGTCCTTTGAGCACGCTGTGCTTCACAGCGGTTTATCAGACATTACTATTAACGGTTTCTTCTATTGGAATTGCATGGTTACTACCGTGCGGTGCTGTGCTGGATGGCTTTGAGCAAAAAATTCAGGAGAGGTGTTATCGATGAGAAAAACAGCCGCAATTTTCATGATGATTATTTTCATGGCTGCCGTGGGTTGCAAGAGCAGCGTTAAAATCAATACCATCCCCGCGGGGGCCAAGGTCTATATCGATGGCGAATACAGAGGGGAAACGCCGTACGTTCAGACCGACAGCAAATCATTTCTTTCAAATACGACCCTTAGGCTCACCAAGGACGGTTATAATGATTTCACCACGCCGCTTGTAAAAGACCAGTTCTCGGCCAGTGCGTGTTGCGGGGGGGTTTTATTCCTTGTCCCGTTCCTTTGGATAATGGATTACAGCCCGGAAAAAACATATGAAATGAAGGCGAAAGAAAACAAGTAGCAAAACAGTTGAACCGGTCACCAGCCAACGCCGCATTATTTTATAGAATGAGTACTAATTCAGACTATCCCGTCGTAAACGTTCTCACCACAGGAGTGCTCAATGAAAAATGGAGAGGTCCGAAGTAGTTCGCGGACGCAGATTCATTTGGGGGTCGCATTCATTCTGGCCCTTGCCGTATTTATTGCCGGGATTGCACCCCTGAACCGGTCCTATGGCGGAGATGACAAGCGAAAATTATACATATCCGCCATTAAAACCGATGGTGTATCACAAAAGCTGGCCGATGAGGTGCGCGACGGGCTTAAGCTCGAGGTAATCGGGAAATTCGGACAATCATATTACGTAATAGATGACGAGGCCGTGCGAATAATGTACGCGCAGGCGGAAAAAATTCTTTCATCGGGCTCTTCGGATGAAAGCTGTACGTCCCAGATCGCGGAAGCGATTAACGCGGATGAAATCATTTACGGCGAAATCCGCGGATCGGGCGGCGAACTCACCCTGGTGCTTAACAATCTGGTCCGTGACCGGAAAGCGCTCACCATTTCCGCTAAATCCATGTTCAAAGAGAATTTCAGCCAGCGCTGGCTCGATCACTTTATCCGGGAAGCCGCGTACAAGCTGGTCGATCCTTCCTATACGATCCGAAAGCCGGGCGATGACGATTTAGCCGGGGTGGTTTCATTGAAAGGCATCGAGGTCGATTATTCAAGGGGTTCCGATATCGCCGAGCTGGATTTCAATTCGCCCGATGAATCGGTGCAGAAAATTCTCAGTTCCAGCAGGGAACTGCTCCAGGAAGGAGACAGATTATTCAAGGAAGGAAAATACGAGAAGGCCGCAGGGCACTATTGTTCCATCCTGGAGCGAATTCGCTCGAAACTGTCGGCCGAGAAGCAGGCGAAGATGGGGGAATTCGTCGCTAGCGCCAGGCGCCGTGCCGATACCGCATATGCGATGATGTACAAACCCGAAATCGAGGAGGTCGACCGGACGTATGCCGACGGCGGGAACCCTGACCAATCATTCCTGGAAAAGATGTCAGCGCGCTACGGCAAGGTGCGCGCCCAGGTAAACAAGGAAACCCCGTCCGATGCACGCGGTGAGGCCGTCGCGGGCATTCTGAAAACGCTCGATGAACGGGAAGATTCGATGCTCCTTGCCATGGCCGGGCTCATTGAAAGAAAAGGTGACGAACATTACAGGGAATACCGCTTCGGAGAGGCACTGGAATGCTACGAGACGGGAGGGAGAAAGATCGAATACTTGCACAATCCGGAGAAGAAAACGGAGACGGTTCATCGCCTGGAGCAAAAAGTCGACACGGTGAGCGTGACAGGCCGAAACTATGTACAGAACTCCGTGAAAAGGTTCGCGGACCTCGCGGAGCACTACAACTTCAAAAATGAAAATTCGAGCGCGAAGAAATCGCTCAAGGAGGCGAGGAAGCTGCTGTCGGGACCGCTTGTCAGGTTTGCCTCGGCGGAAGCGCTCGCCACATATAACGGTATTGCGAAGGTTTTGACTGCGGGGGAGATGAAGCGTGAAGACTACCCCGGGGTATTTGACGCAATAGATGCAACGAGGGGAGTGAAAGTGGTGGGAGGCATCGAGTTTGTCTTTGTTCCCGGGGGAACATTTTCCATGGGGTCTCCTGAAAGCGAAGGCGGCTCCAGTGAACGCCCGCAGCACAAGGTAACCGTGAACGGTTTCTGGATGGCGAAATATGAGTGCACGCAGGCGCAGTATGAAGCGGTGATGGGAGATAACGCGAGCGGTTTCAAGGCAAAGGATAATCCCGCGGAATCGGTCAGCTGGGACGACGCGAAAAAATTCTGCGGGAAATTTAAAAATAAGAACGATATCGCCATCCGGCTCCCCACCGAGGCGGAATGGGAATACGCGTGTCGCGCCGGTACAGGTACGCGGTATTACTGGGGGGATGAAATGGACGGCGCGTACTGCTGGTTTGTTAAAAATTCCGAACAAAAAACGCATCCGGTCGGCTCCAGACAACCCAACGGCTTTGGATTATACGACATGAGCGGAAATGTTTCGGAGTGGTGCGCGGATGCATACGACGAGCGTTATTATAAAAACAGTCCGGAAAAAGATCCTGCCGGACCCGGGAACGGCGATCGTCACGTAGTCCGCGGCGGGTCCTGGTGCCTGATCGCAGATTATATGCGCTCCGCTTTTCGGGACAAATATCTGAACAGTTACCACAACAACTATATCGGTTTCCGTCCCGTCCTGGAGGCGCCCCTTCCCAGGAAGAAATAGCCGGATGAAGCAACCCGCCGGCTGCGTTCACTGCCGTAAATCGCCGCCGCGGGGCTGCCGGTCCCGTATGCCGCGGGGCGATATCGGTCCCCTCAGCGCGCCTTCAATCCTTTCGCGGCGAACATATCGATGATCTCCCGCATCCTTTCCGGGGAGGGCGGCTCCGTATCGTAGAGCTCGTACTCGTACCCCAGCTCCCTCCATTTGAACTCGGCGAGCTTGTGGAAGGGGAGGAGCTCGACGAGCTCCACGTTGCGCAGGGTGAGGATGAAATCCGCGAGCGCGCCCAGCATCGCGTCGTCGTCCGTGTAGCCCGGAACCACGACATGCCGTATCCACGCGGGTTTGGCGATATCGGACAGCCATTTCGCAAAACGCATGACAGGCGCAAGCCCGGATCCCGTGAGCGCCTTGTGCGTCTTCTCGTCGATGCTTTTAAGGTCGAGGAGCACAAGGTCGGTCTGCGACACGGCTTCTTCGGCCATTGCAGGGGGGACGCATCCCGAGGTGTCGAGGGCGGTGTGGATCTTGTCTCCGTGGCAAAGCTCGAAGAGCTCCTTCACGAAACGCGGCTGGAGAAGCGGCTCGCCGCCGGTCACCGTGATACCGCCCCCGGCGGAGTGAAAATATGCGCGGTATTTCCTCACCTCCCGGAAAACCTCGAGCGGCGACATCTCGAGGCCCCTCCCGGTTAGCCAGGTGTCGGGATTCTGGCAGTATTTGCAGCGGAACGGGCATCCCTGCATAAAGACGACGAACCGTATTCCCGGGCCGTCGACCGCGCCGAAGGATTCGAATGAATGAATCCTTCCGCGCGTCCCCGGTTTCGGGACTTCAGGAGTGCCGGTGGAAGGTCCGCTTGATGACGTCAAGCTGCTGCTCCCTGGTGAGCTTTATGAAGTTCACCGCGTATCCCGATACCCGGATCGTGAGCTGCGGGTAGAGCTCGGGGTGCTCCATCGCGTCCATGAGCGTCTCCCGGTCGAAGACGTTCACGTTGATATGGTGCCCGCCGCTGTGGAAATACCCGTCGAGCATTCCCACCAGGTTCCCGGTGCGCTCTTCCACGGACTTGCCCAGTGCCTTGGGGATGATCGAAAAGGTATACGATATCCCGTCCTCCGCGTATTCGTACGGGAGCTTCGCGACCGATGCCATGGACGCGATGGCGCCCTTCTGGTCACGCCCGTGCATGGGATTCGCGCCCGGCGCGAAGGGCTCGCCCGCGAGCCTTCCGTCCGGCGTGCTTCCCGTCTTCTTGCCGTACACCACGTTCGAGGTGATGGTGAGAATCGAGAGCGTCGCGGTCGAGTTCCTGTAGGTCTTGTGCTTCTTGAGCTTCATCATGAACCTGCGCACGACGTCTATGGCGATATCGTCCACGCGGTCGTCGTTGTTGCCAAAGGCCGGGTAATCCCCTTCGATGATATAATCGGACACAAGCCCCCGTTCGTTCCTCACCGTCTTCACCCGCGCGTGCCGAATCGCCGACAGGGAATCCGCGACGACCGAGAGCCCCGCGAAGCCGCATGCCGAGGTGCGTATCACATCGCGGTCGTGCAGCGCCATCTGGATGCGCTCATAGGCGTACTTGTCGTGCATGTAGTGGATGATGTTCAGGGTGTTGATGTAGAGCTGCGCGAGCCAGTCGAGGACCTGGTCGTATTTCCGCATAACGTCCTTGTAGTCCAGGTACTCGTCCGTGATGGGCGCGAACTCCGGGCCCACCTGGTCGCCGGACATCTCGTCGCGCCCGCCGTTGATCGCGTAGAGCAGCGCCTTCGCGAGGTTCGCGCGCGCCCCGAAAAACTGCATCTGCTTCCCGATCCTCATCGCCGAGACGCAGCAGGCGATCCCGTAATCGTCGCCGTGCACCGGGCGCATGAGGTCGTCGTTTTCATACTGTATGGCGCTCGTGTCGACCGACACCTGGGCGCAGAATCGCTTGAATCCGTCCGGGAGCTTCTCGGACCAGAGTACGGTGAGGTTGGGCTCCGGAGCGGGGCCCAGGTTGTAGAGCGTCTGGAGAATCCTGAAGCTCGTCTTCGTCACGAGCGTCCTGCCGTCGATCCCCATCCCGCCTATCGATTCCGTGATCCAGACCGGATCACCCGAGAAGAGCTGGTCGTATTCGGGTGTGCGCAGGAAGCGCACGATCCTGAGCTTGATTACAAAGCGGTCGATGATCTCCTGCGCGCCGGCTTCGGTGAGGAGCCCCCGCTCGATGTCGCGCTGCATGTAGATGTCGAAAAAGCTCGTGACCCGTCCCAGCGACATGGCCGCACCGTTCTGTTCCTTCACCGCGGCCAGGTAGCCGAAGTAGGTCCATTGAACCGCCTCGAGCGCGGTTGCCGCCGGTTTGCCGATATCGAGCCCGTACGCGGACGCCATCTGCTTCAATTCGTGGAGCGCCTTGATCTGCTCGGAGAGCTCCTCGCGCAGCCGCACGATGGGGGATTCGATATAATCGTAATCAAGGTGCTTCTTTTCCTTCTGCTTCACCTCGATAAGCCGGTCCACGCCGTACAGGGCGATGCGCCGGTAGTCGCCGATTATGCGGCCCCTGCCGTAGGCGTCCGGGAGCCCGGTGATGATCGCGTTCTTCTTCGCACGCTTCATCTCGTCGGTATAGGCGTCATGTACGGCTTCGTTGTGGGTTTTCCGGTACCGGCTGAATATCTCGGTGATGGCGGGCGCTATCTCGTACCCGTAGGCCTTGAGTCCCTGCGTGGCCATACGGATTCCCCCAAAGGGCATTATCGCGCGCTTCAAGGGCTTCTCGGTCTGGAGCCCGAGGATGATCTCGAGGTCCTTGTCGATGTAGCCTGGCTCGTGGGAGATGATCGATGAGATGACGCTCGTGTCGGCGTCGAGTATGCCCTTCTTTCGTTCTTCCTTTATCAGGTCGCTTATCTTGCCCCAGAGCGCGAGCGTCGATTCGGTGGGACCCTGGAGAAAGGCGCGGTCGCCCTCGAAGGGGATGTAGTTTTTCTGAATGAATTCGCGGACGTTTATTTCGTCCGTCCATTCGCCGGGGGTAAAGCCTGCCCATTCGCGGATTTCGGTACCCTGTTCGTCCTGTACTGCCGGGCTGATCATGTGTGGCGCTCCATTTGACTCGTAGTTATAAAATCTATATAGACTCGTTGCATAACTCAATTTTTTATGGGGTATAAGGGGCGAAGCCCCTTAAAAGCCCCCCGCAGGGGTTTCCTGCGAGCGCGAGACAGCAGTTTCGCAACAAGTCGAATATTTACTTTATTTTAAGTTTAATTTGTATATTCAATCCCTCCGAGCGGTGCTTTCCACTCAGGAAAAAAGCTGGTATGCACCTGCCGGAATCAAATTCAAGCATTAATTTGAAAAAAAGCGAAAAAATCAGGATTCTGTCGCCTCGACGTGGGTTCCGGGGCGGCACAGGAGAATTAATTTAAGAATATACGGAAAAAATATTGACGCCGGCAGGTTCATCGGATATGTTTAACTAAACAGTTAGTTTTAATAACCGGTTGGTTAACTTATGAAGAAAAAATTTCTTGATTCGTATAAATCGCTCCTCTGGATCATGCCGTTCCTGATGGGGCTGCATAACCTGGAGGAGGCGCCGGGTATGGTCGCGTTCTCGGCAAAATACCTTCCCGGCGTGCATTTCGTGACCGGGCCCCAGTTCCACGCGGCGCTGGTAATCGTCACCCTGGGCGGTTTTGCGGCGGTGTATGCATCACTGTATTTTCTCGAAAAGGGATTCTGGGGGCATATGCCGGTGGCCATACAGGCCGTCATGCTCCTGAACGCGCTCTCGCATGTGGGGGCTTCCATTTTGTTCCTGACCCCCGCCCCGGGGGTGTATACCGCGCTCTTGGTAAACATTCCCTTCGCATTGCTGGTCTTCCGGGCCGCGTTCAGGGAACACTATATCGACAGGCGCGGTTTCGCGATCGCGTTCGTATGCGGGGCGGTCGTCTATCTGCCCCTCATCGCGCTTTCGCTCGTCGCGGGCTCGCTGGCGGAAAAATTATTTATGTGACGGGAAGGGAACATGCCAAAGAAAGAAAAAATCGCGACGGAGGACAAGGTGCTGGAGGCCGCACTCCAGGAATTCGCCGGCCACGGATTCGACGGGGCGCGCGTGGATCGGATCGCGGCCCGCGCGAAGGTAAACAAGGCGATGATCTACTATCATTTCAAGAGCAAGGAGGCGCTTTACGAGCGCATCCTGAATAACCTTTTCCAGGGGATTTACGGCTACGTCAAGAGCATCATGCCGAGCGAGGGGAGCCCCCTGGACGCGCTCTACACGATCCTGGAAAATTATATCGTCTACATTCACGGGCTCGATCGCAGTTTCATCCGGGTAATGATCAGGGAGATATCGAGCGGCGGAAAATATTTCCGGAAGGTGGGGATACCGGTACTGCTCACGCCCATGATGGAGCTCATCATCCCGCTCATCGAGCGCTCGAAGGCGGAAGGGCTCATCCGCGATATCAAGCCGTACTACACGATGCTCCAGATCGTGGGGGGCGTCGTCTTTTTCAACCTGTTTCGGATAACGACCGAGGGGGCCGATATTCACGGCGTCCTGTTCCACGAAAATCACCTGCAGGAGTTCAAGGAAAACTTCATGGGAATACTCAAGCATGGAATCGAAAAGAGGGAGGAACCGGCATGAGGGACCGATACAAAATTGCGGCGTTGTGCGCCATCCTCGTCCTGGCGATGGGAACGTTGGCCTCACGTACCCGCGCGGACGAAAGCGCGGCGCCGCAGAAGATATCGCTGGAGGAGGCGCGCCGCGTCGCGCTCGAAAGCAACCGGGATCACCGCATCGCGTCCCTGAAGCTTCGCGAGGCGGAAGAAAGGGTGGGCGGGGTATGGGGCCAGCTCATTCCCGTGCTCGAATCCGAGGCATCCCTCCAGCGCCAGTATGCGGAGAGCGGCGCCATGAGCCTTTCGGACGGACAGTACGACCTGCGCTTCGTGCAGCTAAAATTCGGGATCAACCCGGGCATGTTTTACAACTCGCTACAGCTTTCGCGCAAGGCGCTCATAGTCGCCCGTGAAGAAGCGCGGCGAATCAAGGCGGAGATCGAGTATAACGTGATAAAGAGCTACTTCAATCTGCTGCTCGCGGGGGAAGTGATCACGCTCAGGAAGGAATCGAGGGAACTCTTGAAAAATAACCTCAAGGACGTGGAAAACCTTTTCCGCACGGGAAGCGTTCCCCGGTTCGAGCTCCTGCAGGCGCAGGTGCAGTACCAGGGCCAGGAGCCGCTCCTGCTCGAGGCGGAAAACGCCTGGCGCGTGTGCCTCGACACCTTCAACTACCACCTGGGGGCCGAGGGCGACCGTTACGCGGCGGACGATTCCGTGCTCAAGCGGGACGAGTTTCGCCTCCCGGCCGGGGACGCGCGCGTAAAGACCGGGCGCCTCGTGCGGGCCGGGCTCAAGAACCGTCCGGAGGTGATCCAGTTGCAAAAGAAGCGCGAGATGGCCGAGAACGCGGAAGGCATCCAGGACGCGTACTACCTGTGGCCCACGTTCACGATCGGCGGCTCGTACGGGATGACGAAACTGCTTCCCAATGCGCCCGATTTAGCGATTCAAGTGGGACCGAACACCATTACACCGGACATGTCCTCGATCACCGGCACGAGCGACTGGCAGAACACCTGGCAGGTGCGCGTGGCCGCGACCTACCGCTGGGGCGCGCTCAATCCCTGGGATTCCACGCGGGCCGCGGGGCGGGAGGAGGAGCTCAAGGTGCGGGAGGCCGAGGATGAGCTCGCGAAGATCAGGGCGCTCGTGGGAATATCGGTGAGCGCGAGCTATTCGAGGCTCGTGACCTCCTACCATACCATACGGTCTCAGCGGGAGAACGTGGCGACTGCCGAGGAGGGCCTTCGCATCGCGAAGGAGAGCTACCGCGCCGGCGTCATCAAGAACGCGGAGCTGCTGTCGGCGGAGCTCGCGCTCACGAACGCGCGGACGGGTTACATCAACTCCGTCAACAGCTACTTCACCTCGCTCGCCGAGCTTAAAAGGGAAATCGGCACCGACGACGAGAAAATAATCATGGAGGACGCACAATGAAAAACCGGAAGATCGTACCCATCGTAATCCTGGCCGTGGTCGTAGTATCGGCCATACTCTATTTCGAGGTCTTCCGGCGGCTGGGCGGCGACGGCGGCAGGATCGAGGGCTCCGGTACCATCGAGGTCACCGAGATAGAGATCAGCTCGAAGATCGCGGGAAGGGTGATCGAGCTTCCCTTCGACGAGGGCGCGCGCGCGAAAAAGGGCGAGCTCGTCGCGAAGCTCGACTATGACGAGCTGAACGCGCAGCGGCTTTCCGCCCTCGCGAACTTCACGAACGCCGAGCGGAACCTCGTGCGCGTGCGCGAGCTTTTCGGGTCCGGATCGACCTCAAACCGCGATCTGGATAACGCCGAGACGGCGTACCGCGTTGCGAAGGCCGCCTATGACCTGGTTTCCGCGACGATCGGGAACGCCGTTATCTACGCCCCCATCGAGGGCCACGTGCTCGAGCGCAATCTCGAGGTGGGGGAGATGGCCTTTCCCGGTTCCCCCATCCTTACGCTCGCTGATCTGAAAAACGTCTACATAAAGATATACGTGAACGAAACGAAGCTTGGCTTCGTGAAGCCGGGACAGAAGGCGCACGTGTTCGTCGATTCATTCCCCGGGAAGCCGTTCGAGGGAAAGGTGACCGCAATCTCGAACCGGGCCGAGTTCACCCCCAAGACCATACAGACGAAGGACGAACGGGTGAAGCTCGTCTTCGAGGTCAAGATCGCGATCATGAACCCGGATATCGCCCTCAAGCCCGGGATGCCCGCGGACGCGGTGATATACACGGGGGATGAAAAGTGATCGAGATCGCCAACCTCACGAAGCGCTTCGGCCCCGTCACCGCGGTGGACGGTCTGACCGCGAAGGTGGAGCGGGGGGAGATATTCGGAATCGTGGGACCGGACGGCGCGGGGAAGAGCACGCTTCTAAGACTCATCGCGGCGATACTCACGCCCTCAGGGGGAAGTGTCGCGATTAGCGGGCTGGATTCGCGTACACACGCCCACGAGATCAAGGAGGGACTTGCCTATATGCCGCAACGGTTCGGGCTCTACGAGGACCTCACGGTCGAGGAGAACATCCGGTTCTTCGGAAGGCTCTACGGCGTGACCGGGAAGGAGATTCGCGCGCGCCTGCCGCGGCTCTATGCGTTTTCGAGGCTCGAGCCGTTCAGGGACCGGCTGGCGGGAAAGCTCTCCGGCGGCATGAAGCAGAAACTGGGTCTGGCGTGCTGCCTGGTCCACGCGCCGGGACTCGTGCTGCTGGACGAGCCCACCAACGGCGTCGACCCGGTTTCGCGCCGGGAATTCTGGCGCATACTGTACGACCTGCTGGGCGAGGGCGTGACCATCGTCGTGAGCACCGCCTACCTGGACGAGGCGGAGCGCTGCAACCGGATCGCGCTCATGTACGGCGGCCGGTTCATCGTGACGGGAAGCCCGCGCGCGGTGAAGGCGGGGATAGGAAAGCCCTTCATCGAATTCGTCACCGACGATCCGCGGCGCGCGGAGGAAGCACTCTCGCACATCGACGAGTTCCGCGCGGTGATGATGGCGGGCCGGAGGCTCAGGCTTTTCGTCGATGACGCGCGGAAGGCGGAAAAAGGGATCCGGAAGGCGCTGGCCGCGGGCGGGATAAAGGTCGTTTCGTTCCGCGAGACCACGCCCGGCCTGGAGGACGCGTTTGTGGAAATCATCTCGGGGGGGGTGGCGCCATGAAACTGAACCGTTCGCTCATGCGGATACTGGCCCTCGCGGACAAGGAATGGACGCAGATACGCCGGGACCTGAGGAGCCTGCTCCTTTCGATAGGGATACCCGCGCTGCTCCTGCTTCTCTTTGGCTACGCGCTCACCATGGACGTAAAGCTCGTGAACACCGCGATCCTGGACCAGGACCGGTCCGCGCTCTCGCGCAGGCTCGTGGAGAAGTTCTCCCACACCGAGTACCTGAGCATTCTCCGTTATGCGGAATCGAACCGGGAGGTGGACGAGCTCATAGACTCGGGCGCCATCGTGATGGCGCTCGTCATCCCGCCCGGCTTCGAGAAGCGCTTCCAGTCCGGGAAGCCCGCGGACGTGCAGCTCATCGCGGACGGGTCCGACTCCACCTCGTCCATGGTTTCGATGGGCTACGTGAAGTCCATCATCTTCAATTTCAACCAGGACATGAAGATTGCCGAGCTCAAGCGCGCCGGCCTCACCGACATCCGCGTGCCCGTGGACGTGCGCAGCCGCATCTGGTACAACCCGGAGCTCCAGAGCAAGAATTTCATCGTGCCGGGGCTCATCGCGATCATCATGGCGATCATATCGGCCCTCATCACCTCGCTCACCATCTCGCGCGAGTGGGAGCGGGGCACCATGGAAACCCTGATCACCACCCCGGTGCGGCCCTACGAGGTGTTTATCGGCAAGCTGATACCCTACCTCCTGCTCGGGATGTTCGATATCGTGGTGACCCTCTCGATCGGGTATTTCGTGTTCGGCATTCCCCTGAAGGGGAGCTTCGTGGAGCTGGCCTCGCTCGCGCTCCTGTTCCTCGCCGGGACCTCCGGGCTGGGGATCATGATATCGGCGGCCACGAGGGTGCAGGTGCTTTCCGTGCAGGTCGCGATCATGGTGACCTACCTGCCGTCGTTCATGCTCTCGGGATTCATATTTCCCATCAACAACATGCCGCTCGTGATCCAGGTGATCACCTACGTCATACCCGCGAAGTATCTTATCGCGATCATCAAGGGAATCGCGCTCAAGGGCGTGGGGGCGAGCCTTCTCTGGTCGCAGGTCGTGTTCCTGTTCCTGTTCACCGCGCTGGTCATGGCCGTGAGCATCAAAAAATTCAGACTCACGCTGCCGGAGAAGGGGGGCTGACATGGAACGCTTCGTCCGCGCGGCGATTTTAAAAAGCATGCTCGTCAAGGAATTCAAACAGGTCTTCCGGGACCGGCGCATGGTGGGCGTACTTTTCGCGTCGCCGGTCTTCATGCTTCTCATATTCGGGTACGCCGTCATCACGGACGTCAAGGATATCAGGATGGCCGTGCTCGATCGCGATAGATCCTCCGAGAGCCGGGCGTTCGTGGAAAAATTCACGGCGTCCGGCTACTTTCTCCCCTATGCGTATGCCGATTCTGAGAAAATGCTCGAGAACCTCATGGATACGGGACAGATTGACTTGTTCCTCCACATCGAGGAGGGATTCGAGAAAAACGTGCGCGCGGGGAGGGGGGCCGGTGTGCAGCTTGTCCTGGACGGGTCGGATTCCGTGAGGGCCTCGGTCGCCATGTCCTACGTGAACGCGATCGCGGGGGATTATTCCATGGGATTCCTGGAAAAGAATGTGCGTGCGATGATCGCGGGCCGCGGGGCCGCAGGGGTGCGCTTCAAGCAGCAGGTGGAGCTCAAGGAGCGCGCCCTCTTCAATCCCGACCTCGCCAGCCGCAATTTTTACCTGCCGGGAATACTGGGCCTTCTTATCACGCTCATCAGCATCATGCTCACCTCGATGGCGGTGGTAAAGGAGCGCGAGATAGGCACCATCGAGCAGATTACCGTGTCGCCGCTCCGGCCCGCGGAATTCATCGTGGGCAAGATGCTCCCCTTCGCGATCGTCTCCTTTGTCGACATTATCGTGATCACGATGGTCGCTATCGGCTACTTCGGCGTGCCGTTCAACGGGAGCTTTTTGTTTCTCCTTTTCGCGAGCGCCTTCTTCATCATGTGCAATCTCGCGGTGGGACTTTTCATTTCCACAATATCGCGCACCCAGCAGCAGGCGGTACTCTCCACCTTCCTGTTCTTCCTGCCTGCCATCCTTTTTTCCGGCTTCATGTTTCCCATCTACGCGATGCCGCCGGTGATCCAGGTCGTGACCTTTGCGGACCCGTTGCGCTACTTCATCGATATCATCCGGGGCGTGTTCCTGAAGGGCGTGGGACCCGCGCATCTCTGGCATGACGTCGTCGCGCTCTTCGTGCTGGGCTCGATCATGCTCTTTTTCGCGGTGCGCAGATTTAAAAGGGGGATGGACTGATGAATGCGGTCGAGGTAAGCGGGCTTACAAAGAGGTTCGGGGACTTCACGGCGGTGGACGCGGTGAGCTTCCAGGTCAACAAGGGCGAGATATTCGGGTTCCTGGGCCCCAACGGCGCGGGAAAGAGCACGACCATCAAGATGCTCTGCGGCATCCTCGCGCCCACGGAGGGCAGGGGACGCGTGGGCGGTCACGACATCGTCACGGACCAGGACGCGATCAAGCAGAGCATAGGCTACATGTCGCAGCGCTTCTCGCTCTACGAGGATCTCACGGTGATGGAAAACCTGGAATTTTTCGGGAGCGTGTACGGGCTGTCCGGAAGACGCCTCAAGGAGCGGATGGCGCTCGCGATGGAAATGGCCGATATCGGCGACCGGAAAAATTCGCTCGTGAAGGAACTTCCCGGCGGGGTGAAGCAGCGACTTGCGCTGGGCGGCGCCATCCTGCACGATCCGCCCATGCTCTTCCTTGACGAGCCCACGTCGGGCGTCGACCCGCTCGCGCGGAGAAATTTCTGGGACCTCATCTACAAGTTTTCCGGCGAGGGCAAGACCGTCTTCGTGACTACGCATTACATGGACGAGGCGGAGCACTGCGACCGCATCGCGCTCATCATCGCCGGGAAGATCATAGAGCTCGATTCCCCGCAGGCCCTCAAGGACGGGCTCGGATACGGCGTGTTCGCGCTGAGCGCCGATAATTTCATCGATATCTTCGACGCCGTCTCGCGGCTCCCCTATGTGAAAGAAGCAGCGATCTTCGGGAGCGATATTCACCTGCTCTGCGAGAAGGGATTTCCCCTTGAAAAGGAGCTTCGGCGCTTCATGAAGGAGCGCGGGCTGCGGGGGTTTACCATCGAGCGCGTGGAGCCGAGCCTGGAGGATGTGTTCGTGACGAACGCGAGGAAGCTTGGGGTTTAGGCGGGAGGCGATCAGCGTCCACGCTTTTGAATCTCCCTGAGCACCCTGACGTCCCACTGGTCTATTTCCCTGAGGGTGTCCTTGCTTTTTATCAGGGAGTCAAGTCCTAAAAAAGGAATATCGACGCCATCGATTACGCGATGCCGGATATCCGATTGCGCTCCGGAATAATCCATTGTCCACGCCTTAATGCTGAAATCGACCTCGATGTCGTCCGCGACTTTCAGAACCACGTTATCGCGTATGTCCGCCACGATTATCTCATCATTGATGGAAGGAAAGATCTCGCGGATGCAGAGAATGGCTTTTTCAAGGTTCTCCGTTTCGTCCAGGAGGAGTATGTCTATGTCCTCCGTCATACGGACGTGGCCGTTGAGCGCGCACGCGTATCCCCCGGCCACGACATAGACCACGCCATGGCGGTTCAGGATGGCGCAGATATCCGCCAGACGGCTTTGATCTATCATAGGCCCCGGGCCGCCCTTGTAATGCAGAATTTATAGAGATCATCCCATGTTCTGAATCGCATCACCATGCGCTTCTTCTTTACCGGGGGTCGAAGCAATTCGGCCTCGCGCACAAGCTCTTCCAGCCGGCGCAGGTTTTCCTCCGGGGTCCGGATTTTTTTCCGTCCGATCGTTTTCATCGGATTAATTTATCCCGAACAGGGACTCATGTCAAGTTATTAGGGCGGGAAGCCCCGGAAGATTCGCCGCGCGCCTATCGATCAACGGATTTTTCGACGGAAACCGATTTCACCTTCAGGTGATAGTACTCCCCCTCACGCCCCTGCGTGAACCCGCCGTCGGTCGATTCGGTCCGCTTTTCCACGATACCCGTCACGGTGACGGTCTTGCCCCGGTAGTCCTCTAGCTCGAAGGCCGTGATCCAGTAATTTCCCAGCGAGGGGTATTTCGTGTTCGATACCGTACCTGTCACCTCGATGCAGGAACCCACATGGCGCTCCAGGTTCTCCCCTACCGTGACGACCGTGCATCGGGCGGAGTTATCCCCCGGGAGGGTCCCGGCGAAGCATGCGAGGAGGAGCGACGTCATCAGAAGAAGGGGGGTGGCCGATATACTTTTCATGGTCGCATCGAACCTCTCAAGAGAATGGGACGGGCGAACAGCACGCCGGCCGCGAATTCGATCGCAAGCCCTCCCGCGGCGCTCAATTTTTTCCCCATACGCGCTTTTCCTTGAATCGAAAATATCCGGAGCCCTCTTCGTTTCGAATCGCCTCGGCCTCCGTGCCGAAATACTTCGCGCGAATTTCATCGAGCCTGGATTCCGGCACGGTTCCCTTGTATTCCTCCTCCAGCCGGGCGCGCGCGCTCATGTATGCGCTGCCGGCGTCCCAGCGCGTGTCCCTGGAACGGTCGAGCTCTTCCCAGCGTCCCAGCGCCGCCTCGTCCATGTCCATGGATTTACGCACCTCCCGGAGGTTGCGCGCCCTTTCATCCGGCGGCATCGCGGAAAGCCCGGCCTGCACCGATTCCATGCCCAGGAACCGGTCCATCACCTCCTGCTGGTGCGTCCTCACGAATCCTGGCGCCGCCTCCTCGTACGCGGACGAAATGCTTCCCTTGTACATCGAAAGCTTGTCCAGGATGCTGCCGCCCGCCTTGTCGATCTTTTCCATCGCATCGAGGATGGAATCGTTGCGGATCTCGCCCGCCCATATCTCCTCCGCGAGCGCGTCGCCGAACAGGGCCTTCCGCTTTTCCCAGAGGAGGCGCTTCCTTTCCTTATTCGATAATCCCTTGAGATCGGTCTCGTTGTTCTGGAGCCAGGTCTGGTATTTGTAATAGTTTTCGAACAGCGCGAACATCTCGTCGGCGAGGTCGGGAAACGCGGCGATCAGGTATTCCTGCAGGCAGGCGATCCAGCCGTCGGCATCCTGTTCCCTGCAGTGGCGCATGAGCAGATCGAGCACCCTCACCTGGGTGTGCGCGTGCGCGATCTTCCTGCCGAAGCGCTGGCGCAGATACGCGACCTGCTCCTCGAAGCTCAGGGGCCCCCCTCCCGCGCGCTCGAGATCGGCGAAGCGGATCCCCGCGATGACACGCTCGTCGAACTGCCGCACGCGCACGGGGTCCTTCTTCCTCTTGCTGATCTCGTCGGCCGAGGGATCGTTCCTGCCGAAGATCACGATGGCGACGACGGCGGCGGCGACGATCCCGGCGGCGGTCAGAATTCCTGTTTTCATCTTCATCGGTTTCACCTGGTGTGCCGGTACGGCGGCATGTCCGATATTTTCCCCGGGTTGAAGTTGCCGTCAACCCGCGGGAAAAGCCTGCGTGATGGGGCGCGCCTGTAAACTAAAATTTAAATCGGCGCACGGCAATGAAAAAGCCGCCCGAAAGCGGCTTGTTCACGTCGTCGGGTCCGATACGCGTACGTCAGTCGAAGCTCGCGATGTAGTTGATGATCGCCGCGTAAAACTCGGGTTCGTCGAATGTATCGGGCCCCAGGCCTATGACGTCGGCGTGGTCCTGATTCACCCTGCTTTCCTGACTGGTCATCTGCGCGGACGTGGGATAGTTTATCGACCCCACATATCCCAGGTTCGCGTTCGTCGAGATGCTGTCGAATCCGAATAAATTCTCCGTGTAGGTGAGCCGGTATCCCATCTGCTGGGAATTGATGCCCACCAGTCCGTCGTCGTCCGGACCGGACGCGACGCCGTTGCCCTTACCGGCCGCGCCGTCGTTGTCGCAGTCGTCCGTGCAGTATCCGTCGCCGTCGATATCGAAGAATCCCTCGCTCAGGAGATAGAGGGCCGGGTTTACGCTCAACCCGTCCTGTCCGGTGATTATCGACGCATAACGGTACGCGTAGGTGGAGCTTACGGGATAGTTGGTATTAAAAACCTTAAGGCCCGTGGTCACGCCGTCGCTCGCGCTGTAGTCGTTATACACGAGGGATTTCAGGGAAGCGTAGGCGTCGTTGCCCGGTGCGTAGACGATATCGCCGTAGATCTCCATGAGCGCGGAAAGGACGCTGGTGACGCCGGGCTTCTGGTCCAGGATGTACTTGGCGACGGGCGATCCGCGGTGCGGTGAGGATACGCTCACGATTACCCGGACGACCTGCGCGCCCTTCCTCTGGTAGAGAAGCTTCGCGGCCTTGCGCGCGTCGATGCCGCCCTGGGAATGACCCACGATGTTAATCTTGCTCGCCCCGACCGTCGCCATGTAGCTTTCGATCTGGTCGGCAAGCTGCGTTCCGCGAACCTCGGAGGACTGGAAGGGCGTGACCGACGCGGCGAGGGTCAGCTGGTTGGAATCGATGTCCTCGTTGCAGCCTATTTCCAGGAACTGGCAGGTGTCGCCCACCCACACGCCGCTGTCGTCGGCGAAATAGAAATGGCCGAGGATATCGTCGAAACCGCCCATGCCGTGCGCGAACACGACCGGGTAGGTGCTCTTGGCGGCCCCCGCGAACGCGATCCCGCCTGCGGCGAACATCATCACAAACACAAGTATCAGAATCCTCTTCATCGTACCTGTCCTCCTGGAGCCCAATCTTTCTATATGCCATCCCATGGTCGCGGGATGCTTCTACATAAAAGCCTGGATGGGCTTGTGTCAATTAAAAAAATCCGGTTGGACGGTATTAATTTTGGACAAGGATCAAACGTCAAATAAACCGGTTTTAATGATCAGGGACTAGCCATCGCCGGGGTAAGGTGTCCGAATGATTGCATTCGCTCGATTCTCCGAAGGAGTGGACTTTTCCCATTGAAAACCCTATGGTAGAAATATCATGAGTGCTTACCGCCGGGGATTCGACATGGATGCGATACACTTCAGGCAATGTCCCGCTTTCGGGGGCAGGTTCGGTCTTATTGTAATCATCATGGTGCTTGCGATGTGTAATTCGCAGGGGCAGGGCGAACGGAACCCAGGGAAAGCCTCGGAACGTTTACCGGTTGAGGCGCCTGGTAAAGAAGGTTTCGGCCTGACGGCCGCCGATACGGCCTTCCTGCTTAAAATAGCCCGCGGGAACATCGTATCGTACATGGAAAAGGGAACCGGAATCCAGATAGCTCCGGACGATGTACCCGAACCCTGTAAAAAGCCCGCGGGCGTATTCGTGACCCTCGCGAAAAACGGCGCCTTCCGCGCCTGCATGGGGACGCTCTTCCCCGAGGCGCCCCTCTACCGCGCGGTGCTCGATGCCGCGTACCGGGCCGCCTTCCAGGACTGGCGCATCGGTCCCCTTGCCGCGGCGGAACTTCAAGAAATCGTCATCGACATCGCGGTGATCACGCCGCATACGCCCATAGCGTCGATCGATGAAATCGTTATTGGCAGGGACGGGATCGTGGTGGAGTACAACGGGCAGTACGGCATATTCCTGCCGGAGGTCGCATCGGCGCGCGGCTACTCGCGCGAGGAATTTCTCATCTGGGCCTGCCGGAAAGCCGGGCTTCCCGACTACATGTGGCGGCAGGGGGCGCGCGTGTCCACCTTTCGCACGTTCAGCTTCGCGGAAGGCGGTGCGCGTCACTAGGCGGCGTCAGTCGAGGTTGAGTTTTGCCTTGCAGTTCGCCTTGATATCGGCGCCGCAGGCGTCCGTGAACTGCTTATGCATAAGCTTACCTAACGTTCCGAGGCCGGTCCTTTCAGATACGCCTCGATGTCCAATCCCGGGCCTTCCGCGGAAATGGTCTCCATCTGCGCCATCTCCTCGTCGGCCACCGGCGCTTCGAGGAGGTGCTCCGGCAGGAATGCCGCGTTTGCGACGAGGGTGGGGATTACCGCGCTCCCGATGATCACCGCGACCAGCAGCGAATACTGTTCCGCAGTGACGATGCCGTGCGTCAGTCCGTACAGCGCACTTATCGTGCCGAAGGTGAGCCCGGTCGACATGAGCAGCGTGTAGTACCAGCGCTCACGCGCGCTCTCCTTGAATATCCCGATCACGGGATAGAGGCAGAACACCTTGGAGATGATCTTCCCGGCGAGGAGCGCGAGGAACACCCCCGGTGCGGCAGCGACCGCGGGCAGGGAGACGAGCGCGCCCGCGCGCAGAAAGTAGAATGGCGTGAGGAAGCCTATCGTGAGCGTGCGAAGCCTTCGGACGAAGAGCTCGTCCTTCTTGATGGTCGCCGACAGCACCATCCCGGCGATGTACGCGGGAAGCACGGCCTCGCTCCCCGCCCACAGCGCCAGCGCGCCCATGCCGAACACGATGAAAAGCACCCACTTGGTGCGTATCGCCGCGGTCCCGTAGCCGTAAATCCTGATGAGCCTGCGCGTCACGCGGGGGAGGACGAGAAACGCCGCCGCCGATGCGAGCGCGAAGACGAGCATCCTGTGATCCAGGGGCGCGAAAATGAGCGAGAGCGCGATCACCGATCCTATATCATTGACGAAGCTTGCACCGATTATGCCCTTTCCGTAGCTGGTCTTGTTGAACCCGTACTCGATCATGACCGAGTAGATCACCGCCATGGAGGTGGCAGCCAGCGCGACCCCCGCAAGCAGGCTCGCCCGCGTGTCCCATCCCAGGAGGTAATGTGCGATCGCCGCGCAGCCGAGGAACGGGGCGAAAAAGCCAATGGTTCCCACGAGGGAAATCTCCCTGGATTTTTCCCGCAGGGACGCGGGGTCCAGCTCCATCCCCGCGAGGAAGGTGAGCAGCACTGCCCCGGAGCCCGCGACGAATTTCAACCAGTCCGCATTCGGCCTGAGGATATCGGGGTCCAGGAAGCGCGCGGCGGCGTACCCTGCCGCGGCGCCCACGCATATCTCCATGAGGGCCATGGAGATTTTCAACCGGTTGGCAAGTATCGTCGAGAGCACGGCAAGGGCGAGCCACACGGTGGCAATGGTGAACATGTCGAGCATGGGGTTCTCCGGAAAAATGAAAATCCGCCGGGCGGCGGATCGTGTGCATCTGCATGACCCTGCCGCCTTCGTGTCGGCAGGCCAGCCGTATTTGTGCATCCTGCACCGGACTGGCACGCCGCCTTCGTGTCGGCAGGCCAGCCGTATTTGTGCATCCTGCACCGGACTGGCACGCCGCCTT
>SCSX01000065.1 GCA_004297825.1 Spirochaetota bacterium | reverse complement strand
AAACTCAAACAGGCCCGTAATGCAAGATTTGAACGAAACAGGGAATTGAACAGCAATCTACTGGAGGATTTACCAGCTTAATTCAACCGAAAATAATTCCCATTTGGGTGAAGCGAAACAAAACGATCAGTGCAATCACCCTGGCCGAAGACTCACGGCAATTTATACTTGAAAAACTACGCTCCCGCGGATTCGAGAAATATGGAAAAGCTGGAGAATGACCTTTAAAATCGGCCGGGAAGGGTATGTATGAAATCATCTCGCACACCGATAGTTCGGGAGAAGCCCGTTCTCTCGTGTAGAGTGCATGCAATTACGCGGGAACGGAGGACAAAATGCAGCTTGCACCCCTGACATGGGCGGCGCTGGGTATCATTCTCATGGCGCTCGAAATAATCGTCCCGGGTTTCGTGATCTTCTGGTTCGGCGCGGGCGCACTGATAACCGCGCTTCTGGTATTCCTGGGGCTATTTACGCAGGCCGAATGGCAATGGCTCTGCTTCATGGTTTCCTCGCTCGCCTTCCTCGCGCTCTGGCACCTTGAATTGAAAAAGCATTTCAAAAGCCAGACGGACAACGATTTCCGCGATCCCACGCTCACGGGCCTCGCGGGACGGGTAACGAAGCCTATCAGCCCTTCCATTCCAGGCGAGGTCGAACTCTACGATAATTTCCACGGCCTTAAAAAATGGGTCGCCGAATCCTCGGGGCGCCTCGACGCGGGGCAGGAAATCATCGTCGTAGAGGCCCGCGGAATCAAGCTTGTCGTGAAACCGAAATAGAAAATATCCGCACTACATATCAATCATTACAAGGGAGGTCAGTATGGTGTATCTCATAGTCGCATTGACGGTATTCGCCTTCATCCTCATCTACAAGGGCGTGCGCATCGTTCCGCAGGCGGAGAACTGGATCGTGGAGCGCTTCGGAAAGTTCGCGAATACGCTTAATCCCGGTCTCAATATCATAAATCCCATCTTCTCCCGTATCGCCGCGAAGCTCGACATCCGCGAGAGCGTGATGGAGCTTCCGGCACAGGGGATCATCACCGTTGACAACGCCGCGGTCAGGGTTGATGGCGTGGTCTTTTACAAGATCCTTGATCCCTACAAGGCGTATTACGGGATACAGGATTTACAGTGGGCGATCTCCAACCTCGCGCTCACGACGCTCCGCTCGATCATGGGCAAGATGACGCTCGACCATTCGCTTTCATCACGCGAGAAGATCAATACGGAGCTTTTAGTAACGCTCGACGAGGCCACCGATTCGTGGGGCGTGAAGATCACCCGCGTCGAGATCAAGGACATCCAGCCCCCCGAGGATTTGCTCCACGCCATGGGGCTCCAGATGAAGGCCGAACGCGAGCGCCGCGCGACGGTGCTCGAGGCCGAAGCGCAGAAGGAGGCGCAGGAGAAAAAGGCGGAAGGATTCAAGCGGGCGCAGATACTCGAGGCCGAGGCGCGCAAGGAATCCGCCGAGCGCGACGCGGAGGCCAGGGAACGACTTGCCCAAGCCGAGGCGAACGCGATCAAAAACGTCGCCGAGTCCCTGAAGGGCACGGGCGGCGATCCGCTCGTCTACCTGCTCGGCCAGGAGTACGTCAAGGGCCTCATGAAGCTGGGCGAATCGCAGGGATCCAAGTTCATCCTGCTTCCCGCCGACGTGCTCGCGCAGATCAAGCAGATCTTCAAGCAGTAGCGCTGAAGAGCAGCGTCATGCGCGGTTCACTTTTCCAGTATAATCGCGCCGCGGGAATGCCGAAATCTTATTGACGCTTCGCTGCCGGTGTCAATACTTATTGAAGCCGCGCGGCTGGTCTGGCGGATCGTGCGAATCGATTCCATGCCGGTGCCGCGCCTTCATTGAACGACATGAAAAACCTGCTCCGCATACTGGGAATAATGAAATCCCACCGCGTGGGACTCGCGCTCGGCAGCGGGGGGGCCAAGGGCATCGCGCACATCGCCGTTATCGAGTACCTGGAGTCCCTGGGCATACCCGTCCATTTCATCGCGGGCTCGAGCATCGGTGCCATGGTGGGGGCGATCTACGCCGCGGGGGGCATGGGGAAATTCAAACAGGACCTCCTGAAAGTCAGCGCCAGGGAGCTTCTCGGCTACTTCGACCCGGTCTTCCCGCGCTCGGGACTCATCGAGGGAAACCGCATCAAGGAATACCTTTCCCGGTATATTCCGCGCGGGACGACGTTCCAGGACCTCCGCATCCCCCTGGGAATCACCGCCACCGATCTTGCGGCGGGGAAGCCCATGGTGTTTCAATCCGGCAACGTGATCGACGCGATCCGGGCGAGCATATCGATCCCCGGCGTGTTCGAGCCCGTGTGCCACGGGGAAACCATCCTCGTCGACGGCGGCGTGGCAAATCCGCTGCCCATCGACATCGTGAAGGACATGGGGGCGACCCTGGTGGTGGCCGTGAACCTGCACCCATTTCTGAAACCTGGTTTCCTGAAAAGCCGGCTACGCGCATCGGACTACACCCCCATCGATGCCTCCGGGGTACGCGCCGCCGGGAAGCGCCCGGACCTGTCGGCGGGCCTCGCCGAAAAGGCGCGCGGCTGGAAGTGGCTCCAATCCGTGGAGAAATGGCTGGGTGAGGGAAAGGAGAAGGCGGGCCCCTGCCTGCCGAACATCTTCGAGGTTCTCGCGCAGTCGCTCGATATCATGGAGCTGGTGAACACGCGATCGATGATCGCCTACAACCCGCCCGCGGTGCTCATCGAGCCTGAGCTCATGAGCCTGGGAATGCTGGATTTCACCCGCGCGCGCGATACGCTTGAGCGGGGCACGCAGGCCGCGCTCAAAACCGAGGGCGCATTGAAAAGAAGGATAAAGGCGAAACTATGACGAACGACGAAAAGGCCGCGAAGAACCGCGTACTGCTCCAGGAGCTGCGCGACCATATCGGGGATTGCACGCGGTGCAAGCTGTCCACCACGCGCACCAACATCGTGTTCGGCGAGGGAAATCCCGCGGCGCGGGTCATGTTTATCGGCGAGGGACCGGGGCGCGAGGAAGATTTGCAATCGCGCCCCTTCGTGGGGAGGGCGGGGGTGCTGCTCACCGCGATCATCGAGAAGGGCATGCAGGTTCCCCGGGAGGACGTCTACATCGCGAACGTCGTGAAGTGCCGCCCGACCGTGAACATGGAATTCCAGCGCGACCGTCCCCCGGACGACGAGGAGCGGGCGACCTGCGGGCCCTTTTTAAAGAAGCAGATCGAGATAATCCGCCCCGAGGTCATCGTCACACTGGGAAATCCCTCCACGCAATTTCTCCTGAATACAAAGCAGGGGATCACGAAGCTGCGCGGCACGTGGTGCCTGTTCGGGGAAATTCCGGTCATGCCCACCTATCATCCCGCATACGTGCTCCGCAACGGCGACATGAAGAGCCCCCTGAAAAAGGACGTGTGGGAAGATATCAAGAAGGTGCTCCAGCGCCTGGAATTACCGGCAGGCGCGCCCCTCGACGCGAAGATAACCGCGGCCGCGGAACGTTTCGAAAGCCTCAAGGATGACGTAACGCCCGCACGCGGGGACGGCAAGAACGGGCAGGGGAGCCTTTTTTAGCGGCGTACAGGACCGTCAAATATTCCTTGACAAAAAGGATTCATATCGGGCTGATACTATCGCGCACGGGCCCCGCCGGATACCGGATTTGACAGGCAGCGGCAGCGAGGGGTCCGATACGCCATGCCGCGATTATAAATTGACTTGTTGCATAACTCAATTTTTTACGGGGCACAAGGGGCGAAGCCCCTTAAAAGCCCCCCGCAGGGGTTCCCTGCGAGTGCGAGACGGCAGTTTCGCAACAAATTTAACGCAATCATTCCATCAATAAGGAGAACAGACAGCAATGAGTATACGTATGCTATTCGCGAGTTTTATGTCCCGGCGCTCACGCGTGATCGCCCTGGGCGCAATCGTAGCATTGGCGATGGGGCTCGCGTATTGCAGCTCGAACCACGCCGAGACAGGGAAGCGTGTCGGTGCAGGGGTCGTCAAAGCGAGCGAGATTACGATCGATCCGACCGTCAACGAGACCGCGCTGTTCATCGCGGGCAGGAATCTCCCCTCACAGTCAAGCCTTTACACATTTTCGCAGACAAAGGAATACCAGGCATTCAAGAAGCAGATGGACGCGAGCTGGTCCAGGCTGCAGGAATCCAATATGAAAAAGATCGAGGCATGGAGGCAGAAGTTCCTGCCCGGTCCGTTCAACAGCACGATCTACTATCCCTTCGCCGGTCCCGATGTCCTGAACGCGCTGGTATTCTTTCCCGACGGGGACGAGTACATCATGTTCGGACTCGAGGCGACCGGAAATATCCCGCAGCCGCAGGGAGTGGCGACGGACAAGCTCCTGGCCGGGCTCAACGGTCTGACCGCCGCGTTGAACAGCATCCTGAACGTGAACTTCTTCCAGACCCTTCACATGCAGAAGGAGATCAGCACCAATGCATTCACGAGCATCATCAGCGTCATGATGTATTTTCTCGCGCGCTCGGAGTATGAGATCCTGGATGTTAAAAAAATCTACATCGACGATATTGGTCAGGTCACCACCGACGTATCGAAGACGACGAAGGCTATGGTCATACCGGGAGCCGAGATGCTGTTTCGCAAGGGGAAAGACGCCCCCATCAAGCGGGTGCGCTACTTCGAGGTCGACGTGGAGGATTCCGCGCTGGAAAAACGGCCCAACTTCTTCGCCTACCTTTCCCGGTATACACGATTCACCACCATCGTAAAATCGGCGTCCTACCTGATGCACTACGACACGCATTTTACCAGGATCCGCGATTTCACGCTCGCGCAGAGCGACCAGATACTTCAAGACGATTCCGGTGTAGCAATGCGCTTCTTCCCGCAGAAGGAATGGAAGTTCACTTATCACGGGGTTTACACTATGCCCATCCCGCTGTTCCAGAACAGGTTCCAGCCGGAGCTCAAGAAGCTGTTCGCGGAGAAGTCGACGGGCCTGCTGCCTTTCAGCTACGGATATAACTTCGGGGCTAACGCAGCCAATCTCATGTTCGCAGAGCGCGCGGAGAATAAACAGGCAAGTGGAAACTAACAGGTACAGGGTGTCCCCGGTATCCCTTTTAATTCCCACGGTCGCGATCTTCCTGGCCGTGGTATCCGGAAGCTCATGCGGGGAGAAGGACCTCAAGCGCAGCGAGTACCTTCCGCTCAAGGAAGGGCTTACCACGCTGCAGCTTCCCGCGAGCGCCCCGGGGGGCTCCATGGCGGACGAATCGGTCCCGGTGGACGTCTACGTTTCCCCCGACAAGGGCGCGCAGGGCGGGGATATTCTCGTTCTCCCCGGATGGGACTTCCCGCGCACCGAATGGCAGAAGAAGACGCAGCTCGTGAGTCAGGCGAGAAACCTGGGTTACCGGCTCGTGTTTCCCGAGATGAAGAAGACGCTGTATGAATCGGAATATTTTCCCGAGACCACGCTCAAATGGGGCCCCGTGCCGGGGGCGAAATGGATCAAGGAAATTCTCGTCCCTTCGCTGCAGCGGTACGGACTGTTCATGCCGGGGGGGAGAAATTTCCTGTTGGGATTGTCGACCGGGGGAAGGGGAGTCGCGCTCCTGCATCTCGCCATGCCCGATCTGTTCAAGGGCGGGGCGGCGCTCTCCGGGGATTTTGACCAGACGGCGATGCCGTCCGACAATCTTGTGACCGCCGTGTATGGCGCGTATAACGCCAACAGGAAGCGCTGGACGGAGATCGATAATCCACAGTCGGGCGTAAGGGCGTGGACCATGCCGATCTACCTTGGGCACGGCAAAAAAGACGCGGTCGTTCCCTTTTCGCAGACACAGGCCTTTTTCGACGCGCTGCATGAAAAAAGGCCGGACGTCAGGGTTCAGTTGAACGCGCCCGAGAATGCCGCGCATGATTTCGAATACTGGACATCCGAGGTTCCCCGGGTGCTTGAGTTTTTCGGATCAGTCAAGTAACGACCTGAACGCGAAGTTCGATACGAAAAAAGGCCCGCCTTGTCAGCGGGCCTTTTTGCATGGTGAAGCCGGGAGGGCGATATCAGCCCCGCGCGGCTTTTCGAGCCAGCAGCCGCTGCCACAGGTAGTAGACGGGTATGCCGGCAAGCACGATCCCGATCGCGAAGAGCGAGGTGATGGTCCAGTTGAACAGCGCGGCGGCCATCATCGTGATCACGAGCGCGAGGTACACCAGGGGCACCAGGGGAAAGAGGGGCACCCTGAAGGGACGCGCGATTCCCGGTTCGCGGTAGCGCAGGTACATCATGCCGATAACGGTGAGCACGGGAAAAATATTGAGCGCGAATCCCATGTACTTCATGAGGGTTTCGGCGCTTCCCGTGAGCACGTAGATTATGGCGAGTGACATCTGGATCACGATCGCGAGCGCGGGCGTTTCGAAGCGGGGATGCAGCCTTCCCAGCGACTGGAACATCATGTTGTCCTTTGCCATTGCATAATAGACGCGCGGCCCTATCATCATCTGCACCGATACCGCGGAAAGCAGTACGATCGCGATTCCCAGGGCGAAAAAGCTCCCCACGGCGTCCCCGAAAAGATTCTTGGTGGCGATGGCGCCGATGGTCTCATTGCCCATCAACTCCCTCCCGGGGGACGATACGAGGAATACGACATTTATAAGAAGGTAAAGAACAAGGGTGATCAGGGTTCCTCCCAGAAGTATCTTCGGAAGATTTTTCCCCGGTTCCTTGATTTCCCCCGCGATATACGTCGCGCCGTTCCATCCCGAGTACGCGAACATGACGAACAGGAAACCAAGCCCGATAAGCGGAAGGCTCATCATGGTGGTCCCGTCCTGGGCGGGGTATTCTGCGACCAGCCTGTCGGCGCGGTCCCAGTTCGCGAGCGAGAGACCGAATCCTATGATGGAGACCACAAGCACGACTTTCAGGACGGTCAAAATGTTCTGTAAATAGCTCCCGCGCTTCACGCCCACTATATGCACTACGCTGAAGATCACGATAATAGCAATCGCGATAATCTTCTGGATCCAAACACCATCGAGCGCGGCCGTTCCCGCCGTGTTCTGTAAAAATTTCCCCAGGTACTGCACAAGCACAAGTGCCGCGGTCGCCACCGGTGCGGAGAATCCCACGAAAAGGGAAACCCATCCGGTCAGAAAGGCGGGAAGAAAACCGAAGGTTTTTTTCAGGTAGGTGTATTCGCCACCCACGTCGGGCCACATGGTGGCGAGCTCGGCGTAGCAGAGCGATCCGGTGATGGCCGCGATGCCCCCGAGCACCCAGAGCACGAGTACGGTGAGCGCGCTGCCCGTCATGCCCAGGACGAATCCGGTATTCATGAAAATCCCCGTCCCGATCATATCGGCGACGATAATAAGGATGCCGGTAAATACGCCAAGCTGTCGTTTCAGTTCCACGTTGAATTCCCCAAAATAATATTTGCGCTAGACTAGGATGGGCCGGACAAGTCCGTCAAGCATTATAAGACGAACCGGAAATGCCGGAGAAAAGCCGCCAGAGCGGGGCGGCCCGGGGGTTATTTCTGAACATGGTCCGAGCGGACCATGTACCACTCGTCGATTTTAGTATAGGTGCGAAGCTTGTCCCGGGAATCGGACGTGTCGACCTTGCAGCCGATAAAACCGGTGTCCTTCGCGTAAAACAGGTAGGTGATGGCGAAAAAATTAATCCCCGGGTCCGGGTTCTGCGCCTCTTCACGCACCACGATGACGTCCTTATACTCCTTCCCGTTGACCGATACGGTATCGTTGATTCCGACGATTTCGCGCTGCCGTTTTTCCTGGTCCACTATGATTTCCCACCGCGTGCCGGCCTTGAGCGGCCCCTGGAGGATAGTCTCCCTTTTCTTAACCGGCATGCCGGATGCATCCGGGAATTCCTCGACGGAACTGATCCTGCCCTCGTCGAACTGGATGGTGAACGTACCCTGTTTCCCCAGAGCGGGATTGGAGGGGACCGTCTCACGCTTCGTTCCAATCGCCCACTGGGTTTCTACATTGGTGATCTCGTAGTCCATCATTCGCACGTTATTTCCTATGGTAACGGTCCATTTCATACCCGGTTTCACGGGATAATACTTCATTATTTCAGGGAGCGTGGAAACCGATGGCGTTGCCTTTTCCTCCCTGCGGGGTCCGGGGGTGTGGTATTCGTTCAGAAGCCTTACGACCGGGATGTCCTTGTAAACCCCTGCCGGCGTATATATGAGATGCAGCACCTCGCGGGTTTCGAGCGCATCGGCGACGCCCCTGGAAAATCCCTCGTTCAGGATTATGAACAGGGGATATTTCTGGTTTCTCGTGTATGCGAACAGGACCTGCGGGCGCGCATCGTGGGGACCGAAAAACCATGTCGGAAGCACCGTAAACTTTTCGGCATGCACGGCGCCGTAGAACTTCTCGCCCGCGAGGAACTCGTAATCGTTGAGCAGCGTGCGGTAAGTCGCCCGGGGGAAATTTTTAAACTCGGAGGGATGCAGGGGAGAGTCGAATCCGGAATCGCTCTTCTCGATGGCGGTAAACGGACGGTCCGGAAACCCCTCCGGTCCGGCCGACAAAGCCGTACCCGTGATGAAAAGAATCGCCAGTGTGGTGCGGCCGATTATGCGCGCTTTCATGGTCTGGTTCCCCGTTTCCGTGAATGGTGTATATGCCTTATTATTAATAATCGTCACCTGGCAAAGTATAGTGAACAGAAGAAGTGAAAATCAACCAGAAATTGTGACACGAAACCTGTTTCCCCGCAAGAAGAACAATGTTGTTGAAAATGTTCATATTTCGAAAAATACTACATATTTATACTTGATTTTTCAGTCCCTCGCGAATAGTTTGTTAAATGGGATTAGATATTCACAAAATCGGATCAAGGATCCTTCTCGGCGGAAAAATCAAAAAACATGCATATCCAGGGAAAAATAGAGTACGACAGGCACGTCCACCTCGAAGAGATCATGACGATGGGCATTCTCGTGGTATTGAATTCGCTGATACTCCTCATCCCGGGGTTACGAAACGCGCCCATCGTGTTTACGATGAATTGCATCTTCATGCTCATCCTGGTGATCGTCCCGCTTCTTCATTTCAGGTATATCCAGCACCGGGGCTTCGAGGCCTTCCGGGATTTCTACGCGCTTATTATCGGAGTAATCGTTTTTTTCGAACACCATCACCTTGTGCCGCTCATCAATCCCCATGACGTAGATGAAGTGCTCATAGGCCTGGACCGCTTCCTGTTCCTGGGGAATGATCCGACCGTACTTGCCGAGAGCATTTCGTTCCCCCCGCTCACCGAGCTCCTCCAGCTCGGGTATGCGACCTTCTATTTTCTGCCCGCGGCACTCATCGTGATCCTGTACCTGAAAGGGAAAAAGATCCAGTTCCATATCGTAGCTTCAACGATCTTTTTCGGACTCTACATTTGCTACCTGGGATATTACATAACGCCCGCGATCGGTCCCCGTTTCACACTCGGGCACCTGCAAAGCACTCACCTGGAAGGGGTTTTCCTGTTCGATAGTATAAGAAACACACTGGACGCATGGGAAGGAATTACACGGGACTGTTGTCCCAGCGGCCACACCATGCATTCCGTAGTGACCGCAATGCTCGCCTACATGTTCTACCGGCCGTTTTTCAAGGTAGCTTCGGTCTGGGCGGCCATCATGGTGCTGTCCACGGTATATCTGCGCTACCACTATGTCGTTGACGTGTTCGCGGGGCTGATATTCGCCCTGGTGGTAGTCCGCTTCGTGCCGCAGCTTGCGCACCGGTTCATTTTCTGGCGCTCTCCTACGAGGAAAAGCCTTGCCGCCGGGCAGGGAGAGTCCGGGCTCCTGGAGTCCCTGAGAAATACCGAGTGACCGGTTTCTCATCCATATAAATGCAGAAGCGCCCCGATCGGGGCGCTTCGTGTTTCAGGATGAGATTCAATGTTCAGATTTTTTTCTGATAGATCCTGTACGTCTTGTAGTTTTCCGCCTTGAGGGGTTTCAGCGCGCCTATCATCTTGAAATTGGTTTCGACAATGAGGGAGCAATCCGACGCATCGAAGCCAAGTCCCACTCCGTCCTCGATCGTCCGCAGGTAGAAGACGTCGTCGATCTTGCGCCCGCGGTACGTGGGGAGTACTCCCATTATAATGGTACGCAGCTTCTTCGTTTTCTTGGCCGCCATGAGGGCGCGCAGTAGGCGCCAGGGATAGAGTCTCCCGTTCAGGATGCGGAAGATATGGTTTACGTCCGGTATCGAAATTATAAAACCGATCGTTTTTTTGGTTTTCCTGTCCTCCGCGAAAATCACCAGTTCGGGGACCACGATCTGGATAAGCTCGTCTATGAGCATGTCGAACTGTTTCTGGGTGAGCGGCAGATGCCCCCAGTTGCCTTCCCACGCCGTATTGAAGATTTCGAGTACGTCCTGCCTTCTTCTGGGAAAATCTTTCTTGTCGAAGATAGAATATTCCAGGTCTGTCTGGCTTTTCATGTATTCGTCACGGACGGCCTTCAGGTACGGCTTGTAATCCTCGATTTTCTTAACGAGGTAGCACGACCAGTCGATCAATTTTTCGAAACCGCACGCGACTGCCAGGTCCTTGTAATAGCCTGCCAGGTGGAACAGGCCGATGACCGGCATTACGTTCTCCCCGTGCACCTCGAAACCGATCGCGTCATATATGGAAAAGCTCTGCGGTCCCTGCATGGTGGTCTTGCCCTTTCCGCGCAGCCAGGCCGCCGCGGCGTCGAAAAGCGCCTGGGCCGTTTCTTTCTCGTTCAGCGATTCGAAATGTCCAAAGAACCCCGTGTGGGTATCGTACTTCTTTTCATACAGACTGTTGACATGCGCGGTTATCCTGCCCACGGGCTTTCCGTTCCTGTAGGCGATGAAGAAGGCGGCTTCCCCGACTTCGAAAAAATAGCCCTTATCATGATGGAAGAATTTTTTCTGTTCATGAATGATGGGCGGGATCCAGCTGGAATCATTATCGTAAATTTTCAAAGTCCACGGAATCATGATGAATTCCTTTATCAGCTTCCGGTTTTGCGAGTCGAACTGTTTAATCTCGATCGGGCCTGCCATACGACCTCCAATGGACATGTATACGTACCTTGAAACAAAATTTGATTTACGGATTATAAGGGCATTACGCGATATTATTTCAAGCTTAATTTTTAGGGTGATAATCCGGTGGAACGTTTATTGTTGACAATATCCGGTTTTAAGCTATAATGGAAAAGTTTTCACGAAAATCTTGCAGGGAAGTGGATTCAATGGCGACCAAAACCAAGGGAATAGAAAAGGCCCCGCTTAAATGGGCGGAACTGCCTTTCGGATACGTAAAGACGGATTATAATATACGATACTACTATCGCAACGGTTCATGGTCGGCGGGCGAGCTGGTCTCCGATGAAAATATCACCATGCACATGGCGGCCCCCTGCCTCCATTACGGGCAGGAAGCTTTTGAAGGGCTCAAGGTTTTTGAAACGCATGACGGACGGATAGTCGCCTTCAGGCTCGACGAGAACCAGAAGCGCCTGCAGAGAAGCAGCGAGCGGATAATTACGCCCGTGGTTCCTCCCGAAATGTTCAAGGACGCGATCCACCGGGTGGTCAAGGCCAACGCGCGCTTCGTACCGCCGTTCGGCACGGGCGCCAGTCTCTACGTGAGGCCGCTTATGCTTGGGACAGGCGCCAGGATCGGGCTCGGTCCGGCCGAGGAATATATATTTCTCGTGATGGTGACCCCCGTGGGACCGTATTACAAGGGTGGATTCAAGGCGGTGAAAGCGCTTGTCGTAGAAGAATTCGACCGCGCGGCGCCGATGGGCGTGGGTGACTGCAAGGTGGGTGGCAATTACGCGGCCGGTTTACGCGGGGAACTCTACGGCAAGAAACAGGGTTACCCGATAGTGCTGTACCTGGATCCCAAGGAAAAACGGTATATCGACGAATTCAGCACCTCGAATTTTATCGGAATCATGAACAACAAGTACATCACGCCGCAATCGGAATCCATCCTCGCGAGCGTCACCAACAAGAGCCTCGCGCAGCTGGCCGAAGACATGGGCATGACCGTCGAACGGCGGCCGATCGACATCGCGGAACTTTCGGATTTCAACGAGGTCGGGGCCGTGGGAACCGCGGCCGTAATCACGCCGGTGAATGTCATCCACTACCGGGGAAAGGACTTCACGTTCGGGAACGGGGATAGCGCCGGTCCGGTTATCACTGGTCTTTACGACAGGCTCTCGCTTATTCGTACGGGAGATGTGCCGGACAAGTTCAACTGGCTGGACGAGATTCTTGTGTAGTCTTCAAAACGATACGACACTCAAAACCACCTGGCCGACAGGTGGTTTTTTGTACGTGGAATGATTGGGGATTAAAACCGGCTTATTCGGATTTAACGACCTTTTCCGCCTGGAGCGCAAGGTAATTCACCAGCTGTTTCTCGGAGATATAGCCCAGGTTCACGAGTATGATCCCCATGAGCCCGCCTTCCTTCTTCTGAATAGCGAGCGCTTCATTTAATTGCTCCTGGGTGATTTCACCGCTTTCCAGCAGCATCTCCCCTAGTAATGGCTTCGCCATATAAGCCTCCATGCTGATAATAATGCTGACGTCGATTCCAATTGTAATCCGTGCCCGTGGAAATATCAACTACAATAATCGATTTACCGCATCTTTCCAGATCGCAATATATCGCTGCCGCTCGGAATCCGTGATTCGGGGCGCGTATTTCTGGACGATGCGATTGTGCTTGGCGACCTCTTCGATCGAATTGTAGAGGCGCTGCGACAGGCCCGCCAGGTAGGCCGCACCGAGCGCGGTTGATTCAGTCACCTCGGGGAGCAGGACCGGGATATTCAGTATGTCGGCCTGGAACTGCATCAGGTATCGTCCCCTGGTCGCTCCCCCGTCGACCTTCAGCTCGTGGATGATCTTGCCGGAATCCTGCTGCATGACGTTGATCACGTCCATGGCCTGGAATGCCACGGACCGGAGCGCGGCCCGCACGATCTGTTCGCGGGTCGTGTCGCGTGTAAGGCCGAAAATAGCCCCGCGCGCGTCCATTTTCCAATAGGGCGCTCCCAGGCCCACGAACGCCGGGATGAGTACAACCTCGTCGTCCTTGGATACGCTTTCGGCAAGACCGTCGACGTCCGAGCTCTTTTCGAAAAATTTCATGTAGTCCCGAAGCCACTGCACGACCGCGCCGCCGATGAACACCGAGCCCTCGAAGGCGTACACCGGTTTCCCCTGCGTGTCGCAGGTGAGCGTGGTCAGCAGCCCGTTTTTCGAAAGGATGAAATTGTCGCCCGTGTTGAGGAGCATGAAGCAGCCCGTCCCGTAGGTGTTCTTGATGGTGCCCTCGAACACACAGTTTTGTCCCACCATCGCCGCCTGCTGGTCGCCCGCGATTCCGCCTATCGTCACGCCGTCGGGGAGGCCGGGAACACCCACCGTCTCGCCGAAATATGAGGCAGAGTCCCGAACCTCGGGAAGAATGTTGAGCGGAATATCGAGGATATGGATGAGCTCACGGTCCCATCGTTTTTCCGCGATATTGAATATGAGGGTGCGGGACGCGTTCGTGTGGTCGGTTTTATGCGAGCGGCCGCCGGTAAGCTTCCAGAGTATCCACGTGTCTATGGTGCCGAAAAGCAGCTTGCCGTTCTTCGCCAGGTCCCGCGCGTCGGGCACGTTATCGAGTATCCATTTTATCTTGGTCCCCGAAAAATACGCGTCGAGGACCAGGCCTGTTTTTTCCCTGAAAAGCGCCTCATGGCCGTCTTCCTTGAGCTTGTTGCAGATTCCGGTAGTGCGCCTGCACTGCCATACGATCGCGTTGTAGACGGGCTTTCCCGTATCCTTGTTCCAGATCACCGTGGTCTCGCGCTGGTTTGTGATTCCCAGGCATATCGCGTCCTTCGCGTCGAGGCCGCCGTTTCGAATGGCCTCCGGTATCAACTCGCAGATCGAGGTCCAGATCTCCTCGGCATCGTGCTCGACCCAGCCCGGTTTCGGGAAATGCTGGGTGAATTCCTTGTACGCGTTTGAAAGCGGGAAGCCGGTATCGTCGAAACAAAAGACCCGGTTGCCGGTCGTTCCAAGATCGAGCGAGAGTATGAATTTTTTTCCCACGGGGGCTCCTCGATGATCGTGAAATGGATGAAAAATGCATTCAAGGAAAAGTACTTTAGCAGAAATCGGGCCACTGTCAATTAAAATACCCGGATTCTGATTGAAATAAATACCGCGGGCATGATAGTGTGACATAATCGAATCGGGGGTTCAGCGGAATGTCGCTCGCGTCGGACGTGTTTAAGGGAAGGGAGACGGTCTTTATTGCGGAGATCGGGCTTAACCATAACGGGGACCCGGAAACGGCGGCATTAATGATCGATGCGGCGGCCGCTTCGGGCGCCCACGCCGTGAAATTCCAGACGTTCGTGCCGGAGCTTTTTTACTCGAGGTATACGAGCTCGCTGCTGGCGACCGGAAGCGAGGGGGCGCCGGACGGCAGCCAGATCGAATTCTTCAGAAAGTTTGTCCTCCGGGAGGCCGACTATCGCCTGCTGAAAGCCAGGGCGCTTGAAAGGGGCCTTGTATTTTTTTCATCGCCCTTCGATGCGCCGTCCGTCGAGCTCCTAGAGTCGATCGGCGTGCCGCTCTACAAGGTCGCCTCGTCGGAGGTGACGAATCACCCGCTGCTTCGCCGCATCGCGAAGACGGGCAAGCCCGTGATCATGTCGACCGGCATCTGTACCCAGGATGAAATCGCGTCCGCGCTCGGGGTCCTTCGGGAATCGGGCGCGCCCGATATCGTCCTCCTTCACTGCGTGTCCCTGTATCCGCTTCCGCGCGATAAGGCGAATCTCGCCCGGATTCCGGCGCTCGGAAAACGCTTTGGCGTCCGCGTTGGTTTTTCTGATCACACCGCGGACGAACGCACGGCGGAAATCGCGGCGGCATTCGGGGCGCGGATATTCGAAAAGCATTTCATGCACCAACCGCGATTTGAGTGCCCCGATAGCGCCGTGTCGCTCGATCCTGCCGGATTCAGGCGAATGGTCGAAGGGGTTCGGGAAGCGATCGCGATGGCGGGCGACGGACACCTGTCGTCCGATTTTTCGGAAAAAGAGATTGCAAATTCCGCGAGACGCAGCGTCTTTAGCAGCAGGTTTATCGGAAAAGGCTCGCTCATCACGCGCGACGACCTGGTCGCCAAGCGGCCGGGAACCGGAATGCCCGCGTATCGAATCGATGAGATAGCCGGCAGGAAGGCGGCCTGCGATATTGATGAGGACCACCTCATCCGCGCCGAGTATCTGGAATAGCAGGAGCTGACAAATGGTTTTACGGAAATTGGTTCTCGCAACATGTATCGCGGGTCTTGCAGGCAGCGCGTGTGCCGGGTTCGGCATCCGTGATCCCAAGCAGTTTCTTTCCGTGGAGGAGAAGCGGCTGTTCAAGAAAACTACGCAGGCCCTGGATACGGGATTCGGCTATGACCATGACGTCGAGCTCTATTACGTGTTCACGTACGCCTACGGGGAAGAGAATCCGCGGAAAAAAGAGGCGGGTTTCGCCGATACGATCAAATCGATTGATAAAAGCGTTATCGTCTCCTTTTACGCGACCGTATACCGGATTTACGCAATGACCGCCTATAAGGCCGCATGGTACAAACAATGGCGTGACAAGAAAAACGCCACGTATGTCAAAAAATATCTGCTGCCGCCCATGGAAAAATATCTGGGGCTGATACAAAAATCGATCGTCCAGGTTTACCCGGAGATTGAGTCGGAGCTGCCATCAATAAAAACCGCTGCCGATCGCGTGGTGCAGGAATTTTACGATACCGATCAAAAAAAATCCCCATTTCCATGGGGATAAGCTCCTGTATCCGCAATCCGGGAAATATATCAGGCCGCAAGAGTTAGCACTCAATAGTGTGGAGTGCTAGTGTAATATAGCGCGATCCATTGAATTCGGCAACTAGAATCCTCAACTACGTTAAGTTTCCCTGTCAAACCTGATAAGAATTGGATTGCGGCATCCGGGCCTGCACGCAGGGCTATCGGACCCCCTTGAAATCTATTTGACATAGCATGTCCGGACTATGGTAATTAAGGCATGCGATATGCGTTCTACACTGCGTACCCCTCAAAGAGTGTCATCTTTTCGATTTTCCAGTCATCCCTGAGATGGAACCCGCCATTCCCAACGTCTGATACCGTGGACGGGGCACATATGCGAAAAGGAACAGGCTGGCGGTGATGGCAAAAATCCCCGGTGATAACGGTGCCATGGATACTGAAAATCCGCCTGATGACCTGAGGCAGGCGGATTTCCTGTCCCGCGAGTTCCTCATGGGCATACTCGACGATTCGGTGAACGGCTTCTTCATTTTAGATGCTCGTTTCCGGATCATCTACGGAAACCGCTCATTCCGGTCGATGTTCCGGGAATACGAGTTAAGCGATGTGCCCGTGCACGAACTTTTTACAGGCAATCCACGGCGGACAATCAAGCGGAAGATAAAGACGGTGTTCAGCAGGCAGGTACCGGAAATTATCGAAATAGAGGTCAGGATCGCGGGAAAGACCCGGTATTTCCTGGTGTCCCTGAACCCGGTACGAAGAAAATCCGCCAGGGCCAGGGTGATTTACGGCTTCATCCAGGACGTCACGGAGCTTAAAAATTTACAATACCAGCTCGAGAATGAGCGCAATTATAACCGCAGCATCATCGAGACGGTGAAGCTGGGTTTCGTACTCGTGAACGACAGTAACGAGTATCTCGATTATAACGGCGAATACCTCGCGATCCTGGGAAGGGATGAAAAAGACCTGGAAGGGAAGACCTTCTACGATTTCACCGAACCCTCGTATATTAAAAACCAGGAGGCCATGATGAAGGAGATGGTGAAGAGCTGCCGTCCCTTCATCCTGGAAAAGGAATTCGTCCGGAAGGACGGCAGCACCGTCCCGGTGCTGCTTTCAATGTCCAGGCTGCTCGACAAGCAGGGAAGGCCGATCGGCAATTTCGCGTTCATCCGCGATATCTCCGACCAGAAGCAGATCGAGAACACCCTGATAGAACAGAACCGCAACATTGTAAACCTGGTCACCATATACAACTATGCCTCGGCGCGCTTCCTGAACTGCTCGAACAGGGACGAGGCGTTCGGGATACTGAGCGAATCGCTGCACGGCATCATCGCGTTCGACAAGATCGAACTCCTTATTAAGGGGAACGGCGGATTTTCGAGCGTATTCGGCGACGGGGTGCTCGCGCAGGGCAGAAAGGAGCCCGTGAGCGATAAGAATTCGCTGACCTTCAAGCTCCTTGACGCGAGGGAATCGCCGATCCTGGTAAAAAATGTCATGACCGAGTTGAACGACGAGGACTTTTCGGTCTTTCCCGGTCTCACCAGGCATAAATCGGCCCTTTTCATCCCCGTGCCGGTGCGGGGATCGTTCGGACTGGCGGTCATTATGGCGTTCGAAAAGCCACTGTCGACGCCGGATGAATATGTCATGAACATTCTTATCGGCATTTCCAACCTAGCCTCGATCACAATCGAGAAAATACTTTCGGTCGAAGAACAGAACATGATGCGCCTGACGCTGGACCGCAACGAACGCCTGACATCGATGGGAAGGATAATCGCGGGCGTCGCGCACGAGATAAACAACCCGCTTTCGATAATGCAGCTCGACCTTGATGAAATGAAGGATATCGCATCGGATTTGGAGACGAGGGACAGGGCTTCGTTCGATGAACTGGTTAAATCGCTCCAGGAGGAGATAAGCCGGCTCTCCGGTCTCGTCAAGCAGCTCAAGGACTATTCAAACCCGTCAAGCATAGGGCTGGAATCGGTACAGATCGACGATATGATTCGCGACTTCCCCGTCAAAATATTTCTGAAAAACCTGCAGAAAAAGGGCATCCGCGTCAAGCTTCGACTCAACGCCAGCAGGGTATCGGTCCAGATGCCGAAAAACCGGCTTATACAGGTGCTCATGAACCTGCTGCAAAATGCCGCAGACGCCCTCTCGGGGCGCCCGGATCCCGAGCTAATCGTTGAGACGGGCGCTTCCGGCGGAAAGAAGGCGCAGGTATTTATCGCGGTGCTGGATAACGGCGCGGGTATCCCGTCGACTCACCTGCAGAAAGTATTCGAGCCATTCTTTTCCACCAAGAAAAGCGAAGGGACGGGACTTGGGCTGTCGATCTCTTACTCGATCGTAAAAACATACCGGGGAGAAATACAGGTCGAAAGCGAGGAGGGGGAGGGGACGCGCTTCACCATAAGTTTCCCGGAATCATCGGTCAGTCCATAGGTTTAACCGCTGCGGGGCCGGTCCCGCGCAATTTTTTTAAACCTGTATAATAAGATGATTGACAAAGAGGTTTATTCATCATTTTACAATAAGACATACTCACACGTCATGTGTTTTGGTTTTTTGACCCGCCGGGAACGATTCGCTTCGCATGCGATTTCGCGACCGAGGGTTTCTCTGGCGTCCTGTATAAATAATATATTTTCTAAATCAAATTTTAATGGAGGAATAGATGGCGCAATATAAAGAAACATCGATGGGCGCGATTTTCCAGAATCGCGCGGCCAAGTATGGCGAGAAGGCCATGGTTGCCTATAAGAAGGATGGCGCATATGTAGATCTTTCCTGGAACCAGATGAACGACATGGTTCACAAGCTTGCCTGGTACCTGCTCTCGTCAGGTATCAAGAAGGGTGACAAGGTAGCGCTCTTTTCCGAAAACCGGTGGGAATGGTGGCTTACCGATCTGGCTATCCTCTCGATCGGGGCGGTAAACGTTCCCGTATACGCGACTAACTCTGCGGATGAGGCCGAGTATATCCTCGACAATTCCGAATCCAAGGCGTGTATCTGCGGGTCCAATGACCACCTGGACAGGGTTCTTTCCGTTAAGAAGAAGCTGAAAAAACTTAAAGATATTATCATCATCGACGCCCCGAAGGGCAAGAAGCCGGGCGTGATCACCATCCAGGAAGCCATGAAAAAGGGCGAGGCCTATAAGGGCAAGGCCAACTTCGAAAAGGCGCTCAAGGCCATCAAGCTTTCGGATCTCGCGACTCTTATCTATACCTCGGGCACCACGGGCAATCCCAAGGGCGTAATGCTCACCCAGAACAATTTCGTATCGAACGTCAACCAGATCATGAACGGGATCGAGGAGTACCTCACCGAGAACGACACCTTCCTTTCATTCCTTCCCCTTTCCCATTCGCTCGAGCGCACCGCGGGCTACTACCTCGCGATGTTCGTGGGCGTAAAAGTCGCTTTCGCGGAAAGCTTCCAGACCATCCAGTCCGATTTCGTAATGGTCAAACCCACCGGGCTTATCAGCGTTCCGCGGCTGTACGAAAAGATTCACTCGGGAATAGTGGCCAAGGTCGCCGATGCGCCGCCCGTGAAAAAGGCGCTGTTCAACTGGGCGATGGGAGTTGCCAAGCAGAACCTTCCTTACGTATGCAAGAATATCGCGCCGACCGGCCTGATCGGATTCAAGGTAAACCTTGCCGAGAAACTGATCTTTTCCAAGCTGAAGGCCGCATTGGGTATGGATCAGCTTCGCCTCGCGGTTTCGGGCGGGGGACCGCTCTCAGTATCCGATGCCGAGTTCTTCCTTGGGATGGGACTCAGGATCCTCGAGGGGTTCGGCCTGACCGAAACCACCCCGGTTACCAACTACAACCGCCCCTGGCTCATTAAGCCCGGTACGGTGGGCCCGGCGGTGAAGGATACCGAGATCAAGATTTCCGACGAGGGCGAGATACTGATCAAGGGACCCCAGGTCATGAAGGGTTATTACAAGAACCCCGCCGATACGAAGGAAGCCTTTACGAAGGACGGATTTTTCCGGACCGGCGATATTGGCATGATCGACGAGGACGGGTATCTCTCGATCACGGGACGCATCAAGGATATCATCATCACCGCGGGCGGGAAGAACATTTCCCCGCAGAATATCGAGAACAGCCTCAAGACCTCGCATTATATCGAGCAGGTCGCGGTGATCGGGGACCGGAGGAAGTATCTGGCGGCGCTGATCGTTCCCGCGTTCGAAGAGCTTAAGAAGTGGGCCAAGAAGAGCGGAATCGCCTTCTCGAGCAACCAGGACCTTATCGAGAATGCGCAGGTGAACGCCATGGTCGGCGAGGAAGTCAAAAAGTACACGAAGCAGTTCGCCCGCGTGGAGCAGATACGCAAGTTCAGGCTCCTTGACGCTGAGTGGACCCAGGCGACCGGGGAGCTCACCCCCTCGCTCAAGGTGAAGCGCAAGATCGTAAATACGAAGTATGCCGCCGAGATCGAAAGCCTGTATCCGGAAGGCGACGGCGACTGATTCGAGAATTAAGCAGTAATAAAATAGGGGCCCGGAGAAATCCGGGCCCCGTTTATTTACAAGAAAAGCGGCATCGCGAGATGCCGCTTTCCCTTTGGGATGAGAGGCGTATCAGTAGCGATAATACTCCGGCTTAAACGGGCCTTCCGCGGGAATGCCCAGGTACTCCGCCTGCTGCGGGGTCAGGCTGGTCAACCTGGCTCCAAGCCGGTCAAGGTGAAGCCGCGCGACCTCTTCGTCCAGCTTCTTGGGAAGGGTGTATACGCGCGCCTCGAGCTTTTTACCGGCCAGCTCAATCTGGGCAAGGCACTGGTTGGTAAAGCTGTTGCTCATAACGAAGCTCGGATGCCCGGTGGCGCAGCCCAGGTTCACGAGGCGCCCCTCGGCGAGCACGATGATGGATTTTCCGGAAAGGGTGGTCCATTTATCGACCTGCGGTTTGACCGTGAGCTTGGTGATCCCCGCGGTGGTCTCAAGGTAATGCATGGCGATCTCACTGTCGAAATGCCCGATGTTGCAGACGATCGCCTCGTTCTTCATCTTTTCCATGTGTGCGCCGTTAATGACGTCGAAACAGCCGGTCGCGGTAACGAAAATGTCCCCCTCTGAAACCACGTCTTCGATGACGGCTACCTGGTAGCCTTCCATCGCTGCCTGGAGTGCGCAAATGGGGTCGATCTCGGTCACGATGACCCTGGCGCCGAACCCGCGCATCGATTGCGCGCATCCCTTGCCCACGTCGCCGTATCCGCATACCACGACGACCTTACCGGCAACCATGATGTCCGTCGCGCGCTTGATGCCGTCGGCGAGGGATTCCCGGCAGCCGTACAGGTTGTCGAACTTTGACTTGGTCACGGAATCGTTTACGTTGATGGCCGGGAAAAGCAGTTCCCCGTTGGCCTGCATCTGGTAGAGGCGGTGCACCCCGGTGGTCGTCTCCTCGGATACCCCCTGGATTTTCGACGCCATCTTCTGCCAGCGGGTCTTGTCCGCGCGATAGCTTTCACGAAGGCGATCCATGATGATGCTGAATTCCTTGTTGTCGTAGGTCTTGTCCAGGAGTGAGGGATCCTTCTCCACCTTCACCCCCTGGTGTATCATGAGGGTGGCGTCGCCGCCGTCATCTACGATGAGGTCGGGCCCGCTGCCGTCCGGCCAGGTGAGCGCCTGTTCGGTGCACCACCAGTATTCCTCGAGCGATTCGCCCTTCCAGGCGAACACCGCTGCGGTGCCGGCCTTGGCGATCGCCGCCGCGGCATGGTCCTGTGTCGAGAAGATGTTGCACGAAGCCCACCTGACGTTGGCGCCGAGTATGACGAGGGTTTCGATGAGCATCGCTGTCTGGATGGTCATGTGCAGGCTGCCCGCGATCTTGAGGCCCTTGAGCGGCGCGGACGGGCCGTATTTTTTGCGTGTGGACATGAGACCCGGCATTTCGTTTTCGGCAAGATCCAGTTCCTTGCGTCCCCAGTCCGCCAGACTGATGTCGGCGACCTTGTAGGGAAGTTTCTTTTCGATGGCGAGAACGGACATAGTAAGTATCCTCCTTTTATAGTGTCACTCCCTTTCGGAGTGGTATAGGCGTATGCTTAGCCCGCCGGGAATGGGAAAAGGCACGGAATCCCTGATGGAGAATTCGGCGTCTCGGAGCCAGCGGGTTATCTGGCTCGCATCGAATCCCAGCCAGCGGTCCCCGTGATCGGACCGGAGAGCTTCGCTCGCGTGTTTTTCAAATTCGACGACGATAAAGGTGCTCTTTTTCTTCATGACACGGGCCGCTTCCCGGATTCCCTTCTCGGGCGCGACGAGGTGATGAAGGACCATGTTCATCAGCGCAAAATCCGCTTCCCCGTCGCTCATGGGCAGGTGCTCCATCTCACCCAGTCTCAGGTCTATCGAGAAGCCGTCGCCGGAGAACCTCTGGCGGGCCATCTCGAGCATGCGCGGCGAGTTGTCGACGCCGATACTGCGATCCGCGCGCTGTTTTAAGAATTGGAGAAAATCGCCGGTGCCGCATCCAAGGTCGGCGGCGACGGTGCAGCGAGGCACCCGCTCGATGATTTTTCCCGCAATATCGAATTCACGGAAAAGGTCGCTCTTTTTCGCGTCCCACGCGTCGGCGATCCCGTTGAAGAAATTGCGTGTCTCGGCGGTCCGCGCCTCTATAACCTTGAGTCCGCGCGCAATGTCGGCCGAAAGGGGCGGGCTCGCGAACAGGTAGGTTATCGCGTCGATAAAACGCCGCGCATCGCCCTCCTTCACCCCGGAATAGAATACCCAGAGGCCGTCGCGGCGCGAAGAGAGCAGGCCGCTGTCGGTGAGAATTTTCAGGTGTCGCGAGATGCGTGGCTGCCCCATGTCCATGACCGCGGTGATCTCGTTCACGTTCAACTCATAGTGCATGAGGAGATTCAGCAGCCTGAAGCGCGTGGTATCCGATAGGGCTTTAAAATAATCAATCATTCGGTTTATATTACAATATCAGCATATAGTAATATATGAAAACTGTCAAGTAAATTATTGAAAATAATTCCCAATTGGAATAATTGAACGCTACCCGGATTTACTGTTGACTTTTCGCCGATTTCGCACTAGTGGTACCCATCATGTCGCATCCCATTTCCCGGTGAGGACACTCCCTTGAAAGTCAGATTGGACCAGATCAAGATCAAGCGGCGCATTCGTAAGGACCTTGGAAGCATTTATGAGCTCAAGGAGTCGATGCGCAAGCACGGGCTCATCAATCCCGTCACCCTGAACAAAAAAAACGTCCTGCTGGCCGGGTATCGCCGTCTCATGGCGGCCAGGGAGCTGGGATGGACCGAAATAGAATGCACCATCGTGAGCGCAAATTCTTCGCTTGAAAAATTCGACATCGAGGTCGAGGAAAATATCGTGCGCAAGAATTTCGCGCCCGTCGAGGTCGATTGGATCGAGGAGCGCCGGCGCTATCTCCAGATGAATATAGTACAAAAGATCGTGTACTGGATTAAAAAGTTTTTCAGGTGGATCCTGCGTCCCTTCGGGCTTTAAACCGCCGCACGCGCAATCCCCCGGAGCATCATGATATTACCCCTGGTGACCTCGAACGCCCCCTCGGGCAAAAATTTATTTTCTTGTATCCCTGCGGGGGTAGGGTAGAATCATGCGCATCGCCGGACCAGGAAGGCCGGCAGCAGGAAACGACATGGACACGGAATCGCTGAACAAAATCATCGCCTTGCTGAATAATATTCCCGTATTCAGCGGGCTCAGGGACGAAGACCTCGCGGCGATCATTCCCCTGCTCAGGAGGGAATCCCATCCCGCGAATTCGATCATCATCGGGGAAGGGGATCGCGGCGAGTCCATGTATATCCTTATAGAAGGGATGGTGAAAGTCGCCCGTTGCGGCGAGGGCGGCGAGGAAATCTCCCTGGGTACCCTTCCCGGCGGCGCGTTTTTCGGCGAATTTTCCCTGATAGACAACCTGCCGCGATCGGCGAGCGTGGTCACCGTGGCGCCCACCGATCTCTTCACCCTGGCGAAATCGGACTTCGATTCGCTTCTTGCGCGCAGTGCGCGCCTCGCGAACGTCTTTTACCGAAACTGCCTCATGGAAACCTTCTCGCGCTTCCGTAACAACCTCGCGAACTTCACCTTTTCCCAGCACTCGCTCCGTGAGAAATCGGCGCGCCTGGACGAAATCAACGTCGATCTTTCCCGGGCGAAAAAAATACAGAACTGTTTTATCAATACGGACGAGCTTGACGCGACCGCTCCGCTGATCGAGGGAGTCCGCCATTCATACGTCTACCTTCCCTGCATCGACGTGGGAGGAGATTTCCTGAACGCGACCAGGCTCGCGGACGGAAGCCTCTCCATCATTATCGCCGATGTCGTGTGCCA
>SCSX01000064.1 GCA_004297825.1 Spirochaetota bacterium | reverse complement strand
GTTTCTCTTTCCGAGAACACTATCCGCATCAAGGTACTTGACGAAACGACACGCAAACATATCTCGGAAACCTATTCAGTGATGATCACGGCCGCGCTTAAGGATATTACGGGCTTGCCTATGCGCTGCGAATTTGTTACCGGCAACGGATTTCAGGCACCGGCAGAATCCCCTGCTCCTCGCGCAGAGGCGACGGTTCTCTCCTCTAATGATTATACCGCTCAGAAGCTCTATCCAAAATACACTTTCGAAAATTTCGTTATCGGTCCAAATAATCAGCTTGCCCACGCGGCTGCGGTATCCGTTTCACGTGCCCCTGCGTCCCAGTATAACCCTCTGTTCGTATACGGCGGGACGGGATTGGGTAAAACTCATCTCATGCAGGCTATCGGTCACCATATTTTGCTGGAGAAACCGTACCTTAAAGTATTATATGTTCCCAGTGAAGAGTTTGTGAACGAATTTATCCAGGCGATTCGCACCAATACCATATCCAGCTTTAAAATCAAGTACAGGAACGTCGATGTACTTCTTATCGACGATATCCAGTTCATAGAAAAAAAGGAGCAGACCCAGGAGGAGTTTTTTCATACATTCAACACTCTTCACAACAACAAGAAACAAATCGTCATTTCCAGCGATCGTCCCCCAAAAGACCTCTCCACCCTCGAAGACAGGCTGCGTACTCGCTTCGAATGGGGGCTTATTACTGATATCCAGGCCCCGAATCTTGAAACACGGGAGGCAATCCTCCGTAACAAAGCCGAGCGGGATAATATGAATTTTTCCGACGAAGTACTGAATTACATTGCACGTCGGATCAAATCCAATATCCGGGCGCTTGAGGCCGCATTGATCCGCCTAAACACGGTAGCCCAGCTGCAGAACGAGCCTATATCAATCTCTCACGTGAAGCATCATTTGAAAGACCTTTTCGACGAGGATACCCTCAAGAAGGTGACCGTTTCCGATATCATGAACAGGGTTTCAGATAGATTCGATGTGTCAGTTGAAGACATGATATCGAAGAGCCGACACAGTAAAGTGGTTCATCCGCGCTTTGTGGCCATGTTCTTGTCCAGGAAACTTACCGATCTCACAACCGTTGATATCGGCAGGGAATTCGGCGACAGGGATCATTCTACGGTTTTGAATGCCATGAATAACGTCGATAAAATGATGAAGGAAAATGAGGAATTCAGGGAAATGATTGAAGATATCATCTCTGATATGAAAAGCTGATATCGTGTTGATAACTTACTCGTAAAATATTATTTTCCGATTCGCCTGTAATAAAATATTCATACGTGGTCTTATTCTGCACTGTTTTTGGTTTATGTCGCATTTAAAAATGTTCCAAAAGTGAGTCCCGGATTTTATCAACATTATGTCGTATTGTAACTCTTGGATAATTTAGAGGTTTGCCCGTTATCAACATATTCACGTACCCTACTACTAATACTATAAATAATAAAATATATATATATTAATAATAACCAGCTGAGGTGTTTATATGTCTATAACCCTTGATAAGGAAACGCTTCAAAAATACATCTCCATCGCCGATTCAGTCATCTCGATGAAAAACGTTAATACCATTCTTTCAAACTGCCTTTTTAAAGTCAGCGCGAATGAGATACAGATATCCGCTACGGACAATGAACTCGGAATTCGTACCAAGCTCGATGCAATCTCTGCAGACGATATAATTTTTACTGCCAACGGCAAGCGGTTTGCGAGTATTCTTAAAGAGCTGCCAAAGGGCGAGATTTCCGTTGAAGTAAGTTCAAATTATATGATCAGCCTGAATCCTAAATCCAAGGATATCAAGGCCAATTATACCCTGGTGGGTTCATCCAGGGACGATTTTCCGGAAATTCCGTTTTTCTTCGAAGACACGGCTGTTGAAATCAGTCAGGGTGTGCTTAAAGATATGCTGCGGAAAGTCACCCATGCATCAGCGCTTGATACTATTAAGCCGGTCTTTAACGGGGTTTATCTTCTTTCCGGCTCTGATGGAAAACTGACCGCGGTCGCTACCGATTCCAGAAGGCTGGCGATGATTTCCAGGTCCGTTGACAATGAAATGTCAATAAGCGACGGGGTTATTATCCCTCTTAAAACCGTCAACGAGGTATTAAGACTCCTTTCCCCCGGTGGAACGTGCATGTTTTCAGTACTTGATAATCAGTGCTTTTTTAAAATCGGCGAAACTGAGCTCGTATCGAGGATCGTTGAAGGACAGTTTCCAAATTTTAAGCAGGTTGTTCCAAAACAGCAGAGTATATCCGTCTCCGTCGAAACAAGGAAGCTGGTAGACGCGGTTCGTCGCGCAATGGTTTTTACCCGCGAACCGGCGAATAAAATCGTGATGCACTTCACCTCTCGTGACCTCGTCATAGAGGCAAAAACCCCCGATCTTGGGGAATCCACGGAAGAACTTATAATCGAATCAAATATTACGGATAAGCTTTCAATCGGTATAAATGCCCAGTTCCTGATGGATACATTGAAAGAGATAGATTCGCATGCAGTAAGCATCGGTCTAACCGGACAGATGAGCCCGGTCACGATTTGCCCTGAAGACGATCCGGATTTTTTATCGGTTATCATGCCTATTCAGATAAAAACTGCCTGATCGCCGAAATGTTCGTACGCTCATTAATTTTAAAGAATTTCCGAAATTACAGAAATCTCAGGATAGATTTTTCAGAAAAATGCAATATCATCGCCGGCAACAACGGCACCGGGAAAACCAATCTTCTTGAAGCGATTTCCATTGTATCAAACATAAGGTCTTTCAGAAATGTACCGGATATTGACATAATGATGTGGGGCGAAAATTCATATCACTGCAGGATAGAGACGGGAAATGACAGGCCGGTCTGTTTTGAGGTCGGGTGTATTTCAAGGGATGGAAGAATTTATAAAAAGGCAAAAATCGACGGTACGAGTGTAGAGAGAATATCTGATTATATCAGCAAATTACCCTCGGTAGTGTTCGCACCCTCGGATGTGATGCTAATCAGCGGTCCCCCGGACACCCGGCGCCGTTATTTCGACGGCATTCTTTCTCGAACGGACCTTTCATACTACAATTGCTTAATGGAGTTCAAGCGTATTCTGTCCTCAAGGAATAAAACCCTTAAACTTTGCAAGGCGAGGGGACGTATAAATAAAAATGAAATCCAGGCTTGGGATTCGCTCTTCGCCCAACATGCTTCTCTTATTTTGAAGGCAAGGAATAAATTCCTCGCGGAGTTCGAGCCCCTGTTCCTTGAAGCCTATTCCGGAATTGCGGCTGATGACCCGCCTCCGCGATTAACCTATCAGTGCACTTTTCCCGATCCTGATGCGGGTTTTATAGAAAAATTCCTGGAACAGTCGTACGCGAGGGATCTGGCCCTTGGGACCACAACCCTGGGACCACAACGGGATGATTACATATTTTCTATGCATAACGAGAATCTTTTCAACAACACTGCGTCCCAGGGACAGAAGCGTACCGCGGCGATTGCACTTAAATGCGCCGAGTCGATCATCATCGATCGCAAAACCGGCGGGAAGGCCGTGATCATGGTTGATGATGTTTTTTCGGAATTGGATGAGCATCGCAGGAAAAATCTTCTCGCGCTTATCGATCGCGGAAACCAGGTGATCTTTACCATGGTATACCCGGAGCGCCTGTTATTCAATATCGGGTCTGCCTGCAGGCTTTTTAATACCAATGGAAGAGGGGAAGTATCCCTGGTATGAGGTTCAGATTCAAGGAGCCCAGGGAAGGTAAAATTTTATCTCTTGGAAGTCTTTTGTCCTCGATTGTGGGAGAATTCCAGCTTGACGAGTCGTTCATCTTTGAGAATATTCGATCAAATTGGTCCTTGATTGTTGGAGACATAATTTCGACTCACAGCGCCCCGGTGAGAATTGTACGGGAAACCCTTATCATCGCCGCTGACCATTCGGTCTTCGCCGGCGAGTTGCATATGCTCAGGGAATCCCTGCTGAATAAGATAAAGGACCGACTTGGAGCAGATATTATCAGGAATATTCGCGTTGAAATCAAAAAGCTCAGGTAGCCTGTAAGTTAATCACATGTTTATTCACATAGGCAGCCGAACCATCGTTTCGGATAAAAAGGTCATCGCGATTTTCAATGTCGAGACCCTCCGGCGTTCTCCTTTGAATGAGCGTTACCTGACCGATCTGCCCGACGAAGTTAAGACTATCGTAATCGACAGCGAAGACGCCGTCATTACCAGCATCGTAAGCCCGTTCACCGTTATAAAGCGGACCGGGCTCGATGATAATGATCTTGCCTGGAGAAGAGCCCATGCCGAACGAGTATAGCGCAGATAAGATACAGATCCTCGAGGGTCTTGAAGCGGTGCGGAAACGCCCCGCCATGTATATCGGTTCAACCGACACCAACGGGCTGCACCACCTAGTATACGAAATAGTGGATAATTCCATCGACGAGGCTCTTGCCGGATTCTGCGATACCATCCAGGTATCGATTCACTCGGACAATACGATCGAGGTGATCGATAACGGGCGGGGAATCCCCGTAGAAGCACATCCGGTGTATAAAACCTCCGCGCTGGAAATCGTCCTGACGAAACTTCATGCAGGCGGCAAATTCGATAATGACTCATACAAGGTTTCCGGGGGCCTTCACGGGGTAGGCCTTTCCGTGGTGAACGCGCTCTCGGAGGAGATGACGGTAGAGGTTTATCGGGAAGGGAAAAAATATGCGCAGAATTACCGGCGAGGGGTTCCTACCGGCAAGGTGAAACAGATCGGTGAGGCAAAAAAGAACGGGACCCGCATATGGTTCCGGCCGGATTCTAAAATATTCGAATCCCTCGAGTATAATTTTGATACACTCGCAAAACGATTGCGCGAGCTGGCGTTCCTCAATGCCGGAATAAAGATAGTTCTGCGTGACGACCGCGGAAAAGGCAAAGAGAGCATTTTCCAGTTCAAGGGCGGGATCGTGTCGTTCATCCAGCACCTCAATGAAAACAAGAATTCAATAACCAAGAAAACGATTTTCTTCCACGCCAACCGGGACAAGGTAGATATCGAGGTCGCACTCGAGTATATCGATACCTATAACGAAACCGTGTACACGTATGCAAATAATATCAACACCAAGGAAGGAGGCACCCACCTCATTGGATTTAAATCCGCGCTTACGCGCGTGCTCAACGATTCCCTCAAGAAAGAAGGCCTGGACAAGAAAATGCCGCAGCTCACGGGCGATGATGTCCGTGAAGGACTTGTGGCGATTGTGAGCGTCAAGCTGCCCCAGCCTCAGTTCGAGGGACAGACCAAGATGAAGCTTGGCAATAATGACGTAAAGGGAATAGTTGAATCGGCGACAAACGAGAACCTGGGCCAGTTTTTCGAGGAGAACCCGCAGGTTGTCCGCAAGATACTGGAAAAATGCATCCTGAGCGCCCAGGCGCGCCTCGCGGCGAAAAAGGCAAAGGAGCTTACACGCAGGAAGAGCGCGCTGGAAGGCGACACGCTTCCGGGGAAGCTCGCGGACTGCTCCGAAAGGGATCCTTCGCTGTGCGAGCTTTATCTTGTGGAGGGGGATTCTGCCGGCGGTTCGGCGAAGCAGGGGCGGGATCGCAAGTTCCAGGCCATATTGCCCCTCAAGGGGAAAATCCTAAACGTGGAAAAAGCGCGCCTGGACAAAATTCTCTCGAACGAGGAAATTAAAACGATTATTACCGCTATCGGTACGGGTATCGGGGAAGAGGAATTCGATCTCTCGAAAACGCGATACCATAAAATAATAATAATGACGGATGCGGACGTGGACGGCTCGCACATTAGAACGCTTCTTCTCACCTTCTTTTTCAGGTACATGCAGGAAATCATCAAGCAGGGATACCTTTATATTGCGCAGCCCCCGCTCTACAGCGTCCGGGCGGGAAAGGAAATTCATTATGCGTACAGCGACCACGAGCGGGATGTCATCGTAAAGGGCCTCGACAGGTCAAAAATTGCGATCCAGCGGTACAAAGGCCTTGGCGAAATGAACCCCGAACAACTATGGGAAACGACCATGGATCCGGAACAAAGAACTATCCTTCAGGTCGCGATGGATGATGAGATCGAGGCTGAAGAGACGTTTACCATACTCATGGGTGACGCGGTCGAACCTCGCAGGAAGTTCATCGAGGAAAATGCTAAAAACGTGAAGAACCTGGACCTGTAAACAGGATCGGGAATAACGCAGGAGACTGAAGTGGTAAAAAAGGAATCCGGTGACGGCAAGCCGATAAAACACAAGACGATCAGCGTTGAGATCGAAGAACAGATGAAGGACTCGTACCTCGCGTACGCGATGAGCGTAATCGTAGGACGGGCCCTGCCCGACGTCCGCGACGGCTTAAAGCCGGTCCATCGACGAATACTCCATGCGATGAACGAACGTGCGTGGCGGAGCGACCGGGCGTATGTGAAATCCGCGAAGATCGTCGGTGAGGTAATCGGTAACTTCCATCCGCACGGCGACGCCGCCGTGTATGACACCATGGTGCGCATGGTCCAGGATTTTTCGATGCGCATCCCGCTCGTTGACGGGCAGGGTAACTTCGGTTCGGTCGATGGTGACCCGCCCGCAGCCTACAGGTATACGGAGGCGCGCCTGTCGAATACGGCCGAGGAGCTTCTTCGGGATATAGACAAGGAGACGGTGGATTTCCTTCCGAATTTCGACGAAACGAGACAGGAGCCTGTAGTCCTTCCGGCGGCCTTTCCCAATTTGCTTGTCAACGGCTCCTCGGGCATAGCCGTGGGAATGGCGACGAATATACCTCCCCATAATCTCGTTGAGATTATAGACGGTACTACGGCGCTTATCGATAATCCGGACATAACCGTGAAACAGCTCACGAAGATAATCAGGGGGCCCGATTTCCCGACTGCCGGCATTATCATGGGATCGGATGGAATCTACAAGGCGTATTCGACAGGCCGGGGATCGGTTATCGTGAGGGGTCGTCTCGACATCGAAGAGACCAAAAAAGGACGCGATGCGATCATCGTGACTGAAATACCCTACCAGGTGAACAAGGCGACACTTGTTACCAGGATCGCCGAGCTCGTCAACAACAAGGAAATTGAGGGCATTTCGGAGCTTCGCGATGAATCGGACCGTACGGGTCTACGCATTGTCATAGGTCTTAAAAAGGAAGCGAATACAAATGTTATAATCAACCAATTGTACAAGCATACCCCACTACAGACCTCGTTTGGCATAATTACGCTCGCCCTGGTAAACGGGGAACCCAAGGTTCTCGACCTGAAAACGGTGCTCTCGCATTACATCCTGCACCGGAAAAACGTCGTAACACGCCGCACGCAGTATGAATTGAAAAAGGCGGAGGAGCGGGCGCATATCCTGCAGGGATTGAAGATCGCTCTCGACAATATAGATGAAGTGATAAGTATCATCAGGTCCTCCAAAACGGTCGATGAGGCGGGCGAACGGCTGCGCAAGCGATTCAAACTATCTGAAATCCAATCGAAGGCCATTCTCGAGATGCGGCTGCAGAGGCTTACCAGCCTGGAGGTAAAAAAGGTCGTAGAGGAACTCAAGGAATTGATGAAACTCATCGAGGAATTGAAGGCGATCCTCAAGAGCGATAAAAGAATTCTCGGAATCATCAAGGACGAACTCATAGCCCTCAAAGAAAAATACGGCGATAAGCGGCGCACCGAGATTCTCGTCGGCGGGGAATCCTCCACTTCATTCGAAATCGAGGACTTGATCGCCGAAGAGGATATGGTGATATCGATCACCAATGACGGCTTCATACGCAGGTTGTCGGTGGACACCTTCAAGAAACAGCGAAGGGGCGGAAAAGGGGTCACCGGACTGTCGAGCAAAAAGGAAGACTTTGTCAAGATGATGATGATCGCATCGACGCACGACACCATCTTCCTGTTCTCGAATAAGGGAAAGATATTCGGACTGAAGGCGTACGAGATTCCCGCGGCGTCAAAAACGAGCCGGGGCAAGTCGCTCAAGGGAATCATCAACCTCTCCGCGGGCGAGGATATCACGGCGATATGCGCCGTACCCGACATGGAATCCGAGGATTGCATGTGCATGGTGACCAGGACCGGCATTCTCAAGAAAACCGCGGTTAACGAGTTTGCGAACGCAAAGAAAGGCGGGATCATCGCCATCAACCTCAAGAAGGACGATGAGCTGGTAGAGGTCAAGCTTGCGGGCAAGGAAGGGGATGTACTTATCGCTTCACGCAAGGGACTGCTGCTGCGCACAAAGCTGAATACCATGCGGCCCATGGGAAGGAATTCCGCGGGCATTATCGGGATGAGACTGGCTGCCGGGGACGAGATCGTGGGCATGGACCTGGTTAAAAAGGAAGCATCCCTCTTCGTGGTTACCTCCAAGGGATTCGGCAAGAGGATCGATTACAAGAATTTTGCGACCAAGGGGCGCGGCGGAAAGGGAATGGCGTATCTCAAGGTCATGGATAAAAACGGCCATGCGGCGGGCATTCGTTCCGTATACGGTGACGATGAGGTAATCATCGCATCGCGATCAGGCATGATGATCCGGCTGACTGCCGAGGATATTTCCATTCAGGGGCGTGCGACCGTGGGGGTAAGACTGCTTGATGTAGACGATGCAGACGAAGTTTCCGATTTCGCGGTACTTACCGATCGCGCATAATTGAACGGGCCGCCCTGGGCGGCCCGTGTGATTTAAGCGTACCCGGTTTCTTGCGGAGCGGCTTATTCCTTTACCAGGTAGCTTTCCGAATACTTGTTATTTTCCTGGATCTCCCTGAGAATATCGATTGCTTTTCCCTTCGAGGTGAGAGGCCCGATTTTTACCCGGTAGAAGCTTTTCCCGTTGACCGTTGCCTTATCCATGAAGGCGTCATAGCTCATTTTTTTCAGGGATGACATTTCCGTTTTGGCCTTGTCGCTGGTGTCGTACGAGCCAACCTGGATCGAATACCCGCGCATTGCGCGTTCGGAGCCGTCTTTTTTCTCCTTCTTTTCCTTCGCCGCGACCTCTACTACCTTGTGAGATTTGGCTTTTTCCGTTTTCCTTGAATCGGATTTGCGCGATGGCCTGGTCTCCTCATCGAGGGCCGCTTTTTTAACGTCTTTCACGGAGTTCTCAGCCTCTTTTTCCTCGGCGGGAAACTCCTTCGAGGATTTATCGTTGGCGGCGAGATCGCCTTTCCGGGCCGGTTTGTGCTTGTCATCGAGTGGAAGCTCGGTCTTTTTCCCGTCCGGCGAAAGTATGTTTTCATCGGAAGGGGAAAGGAGACGGCTTTCGAGGTTGTCGGTTTCCGGAAGACCACGCACAAGGTCTCTCTGTGCAAGCGTATCGGCCCCCTTGCCTCCCGGTTTTGTGAGGTTCATGCCGAACAAAAAGGCTATGATGATTACGCCCACGATTACACAACCTATGATGATGAGGCGCGGCGTGTCCATATGGAACACGTACATGTTTTTTTCTTTTATTCCTTTTTGGTGGAGATCGTCAAAGCGTTCCATATCTTGATCACCTGTTTTTTGGTGTTCTCCAGGGTGCCGGAGTTGTCTATTACATGATCGGCGCGCCTGATTTTTTCATTGAGTGAAATTTGGTTATTCAGACGGTCCCTGATCTCCTCGGCCGAAATATTGTCGCGCTTTACGCCGCGTTCCACCGCCTGCTCCGTCCCCGCGGTAACCACGATAGTGGCGTCCATGAATTTATCGAATCCGCTTTCGAAGAGGAGAGGGGTATTGATCATGAAAACGGCGCCGGGGTTCTTTTCGAACGCCTCGGCGGCTCGTTTAAGGATTAAAGGGTGCGTGATCTGGTTCACGCGATTTACCTTGACCTTGTCCTTAAATATCAGCACCCCGAACCTGCGCCTGTCGAGCGCGCCGTCGGGCCCCAGTATCCCCGTGCCGAATTCGCGCACGAGCGTCTCGAGCCCCTCGGTACCCGGTGCGACCACATCGCGCGCGAGCTCGTCGGTATCGATCACCCTGGCGCCCAGCTCCTCGAACATTTTGCAGACGGTTCCCTTCCCCGATGCGAATATCCCGGTCACCCCGATTTTCATCGCGTGCCCTCCTGTGAAGCGAGATTTGATCTATACCCCGTGCAAAGCCTCGAAGTAGCGGTCTGTCTTTCGATGCAGCGCCTCCGCGGTGCCGGAAGTCAGGGACGCGCGTACAAGTTCTTCACGGAGCCGGGTATTCCTTAAAAGCTTTTCAAGCGCTGTCAATTCAATAATTTCATTCATGCGCGGGGCAGCGTCCAACCGGGAGCCGATAATTCCGGTCTTGTCGAATGCCCCCCGGCAATACATCTGCTCGAATTCACCAATTTCCATTCGGGTGACTTTTTCCATGGGCAGTCCAGAAGGCGAAATTGAAATGATGCGGTGATTTTTGTCGGAAAGCGCGAACCCTTCGACGAGTTCCCTGTACTGGAGGAACGCCCGCCTCGTATGAAGCCCGTCCCGTTTCAGCTTGCGGCTGGAGGTCATGATATAATCCAGGTTTCGCTTCTCGATGGGAGACGTCCTGTTTTGAAAATAAGCGCCGAACCGGCGCTGGTATGCACTCCCCCGCGCATAGATAGAGAATCCCGGGAAGCTGGAGTCGAACCCGATGAGCGCAATGACCGTGCATCCCAGGTAGCGGGCGCACGCGAGGGCGTCTCCCGTTACCGTCCCCGTGCGGGAATCTATGCTGCCTGTTTTCTCCGGGTACATCTCCTCGATAAGCTGGGCAAGAGGGTGTGAATTAAGGGAAATGAGGCCCGGATAGTGTGCGACGGCCAGGGGATGCGATGAGAGGGCGTACACGGGGAGAAAGTCCCTGCACGGCGAATGATGGAAATGCTCATGGATATGTGGTTGAGGATCGATCGAGACTACGATATCGGGCCTGATCCCCGCCCGTGACAATACCGGAAGTGCAGAGTCGACGGAAATTACCACGGTACTATTATGAATGCGGGCTATGGTGGGGAGCTTGTCCTCAAGCGAGGGCCCCGAGGTGATTACCATCGCCGGCCTGCCGGGAAATGAGTTTTGCAGGCATGATACCGGTCTGCACGCGGACAGGTTTCGGAGGTTCAGCAGGCAGTTCCGGAGATACCGTGCGCCGAACGCGGAAACAGTGGCGAGATTCCCCGCCTGTTTATTAATGATCCGAGCGATAGTTTTTTTTATGACGCCATAATACGCCGGAAAGGCGCGCAGGGAGGGAACGTGTTCGAGTACCTGCACCCCTCGCCCGCCTTCCAGGTTAACAAGATCCGGCAGGATTGATTGAACTTCCTCCGCCGGGAGGCCGAAGAGCCGGTTGATATTTGAGGAAACCAGGAAGCGGGTGGCGGCATTCTTCTCCAACTCGCCTTCGATCCCCTGAAGGGGATCAATAATGATGATGCGCGTGTACCTTGAAAGATTGTCTTTCACCGGAAGGCAATGATACCCAAGGGCGCATCCCAGGATGATGAGCGTATCGTATTTTTCGGGATTGAGCCGGCCTGCGAACGTGCCCGCTTCGCGCAGGGGGTCGATACGAGAATGCAGGTAGACGCTCCTTCCCGCCTCGTCCGTGACGGACATGGTGGGGGCCCCTTCGCTCGACGGTTCAATCCGGTATTTGATGCCGCTGTCGCCCATTTTAATACTAATCGTGATTCCGGGACGATATATGGAACATTTTTTCCGGGGTCATAGTGATTGACAGGACAATGATGACAGTAAAAAATCTTCGCTTAAGTACGAGGAACCGATGAACTTTTCCGGCATTTACGGTCATGACATCCAGAGGGGAAGGCTTGAGACCCTGTTTCGGCGCGGCACCGTCCCCCAGACGATGCTGTTCACGGGAATGACCGGGACGGGCAAATTCCGGGTCGCGGAGCGCTTCCTGATGGCGTTCTTCTGCGAAGGGAAGCCCGCTCCCTGCCTGGACTGCGCACCGTGCAGGCAGGTGCAGAAGGACATCCATCCCGATTTCATCGCCGTGAGGCCCAACGAGCGCGGCATCATCCCCGTGGGCTCCGAGGAGAAAAAGGAGCGGGGGAGCGTGCGCTGGCTGATTGAGCGGCTCTCCATGAAACCGGTGAGCGGCGCGACCGCGGTAATAGTGGACGGGATCGACAGGGTGACCGAGGAAGGACAGAATGCGCTCCTCAAGACAATCGAGGAGCCCGCGCACACGACTAAAATGATTCTCATCGCGGAGGCCAAGTCCCGCGTTCTCCCTACCATCGTTTCCCGGTCTATAGAGATTCCATTCAATCCGCTCCCGGATGGGCATGTTCTGAAAATTCTTGAGGCAGCGAATATCGATCCCGATATACGGCGTCTTTCGGCGTTTTTCGCCGGGGGATCGGCAAGCCGGGCCTTCCAGCTTTCCGACGTCGCGTTTCGCGAAAAGCTGTTCGCGCTGTGCGCCGATATTTCCGGGGCCCTCAACAGGCGCCAGGCGCCCCTTATACCGGGCGATCTCCCGGGCAAGCTCGTGTCGCCGGACGTGCTCCTCGACCTGATGCTCGTCATTTATTCGAAGCTGCTGCAGAGCGGCCTGCGCGGAGAGGAGCTTCCCGGGGAACTGCCGAGGGAGCTGCTCGTGGAGGATATTGACCTTGAGGCCAGGCTCATAAAAATACTACTTGCCTTGAAACGGGGCCAATCTCATAATTTAAATTTTAGAATCGCCCTCAAGGGGTTGCTATATTCGCTTTATTTCGAAGGGGAACGTGCGCACCAGGGCCCCCTCGTGTTCGATATATAGGTAGACGGCAGGTAGTAATGGAAATCACCGGAATCAAGCTGCGTAACAGCTATCAGATATACTATGTGGATACCAACGGACTTTTTGTGAAAAGGAACGCCCTGTGCATCGCGGAGACGGAGCATGGGGTTGACATGGGCCGCGTATTCAAATGTCCGTCCCATCTGAAAAAGACGCGCACCGCGATCGATGCGCGCGGCAGGCTCCTCAGGGTCGCCAACCTTGACGACCTCAAGCATCTCCCGGACATCGAGGCGACCGAACAGAAGGCATTCAAGGTGTGCCGGGAGAAGGCGAAGGAAAAGCGCCTGGACATGAAGCTCGTGTCCGTGAAGTGTCTTTTCGACAGGACCAAGCTCATATTCTATTTCGTGGCGGAGAACCGCATCGATTTCAGGGAGCTCGTGCGCGACCTCGCGACGGTCTTTCGCACGCGTATAGAGATGCGGCAAATAGGCGTGCGCGACGAGTCCCGCATCATAGGCGGGTTCGGGCCGTGCGGAAGGGAGCGATGCTGCGTGCACCTCAAGGAAGAATTCGACCCGGTTTCCATAAAGATGGCCAAGGAGCAGAACCTGAACCTGAATTCGCTCAAGATTTCGGGGATGTGCGGCCGCCTGCTCTGCTGCCTGGGATATGAATACGAGGTATACCGCGAAATCAACGACAAGCTGCCCAAGGTCGGGGCGCAGATATCCGTGGGCCAGAAGAATTACCAGGTAGAATCGGTCGATCCGCTCAAGGAGACGGTACGCTTGAAGTTCGAGGGTCACCTGCTCACCGTTTCGAAGGATGATATCACGGTCAAGGGGCACCATTTCAGCATAAGCCAGGAAGTGGTGCAAAGGATCATGAGCGCCATAGACGAGGAGTACGAAGAAGATTTCATGCGTTAGATCTACGCCCAGGGAAGCATCATGCAGAAAAAATTCTATGTCACCACGCCCATCTATTACGTCAACGCGGAGCCCCATATCGGCCACGCCTATACCACCATACTCGCCGATTTTTTAAAGCGCATCTATACGCTCAGGGGTTACGATGCCTATTTCCTTACGGGGACGGACGAGCACGGCGACAAGATCGTAAAGGCGGCGCAGGAAAATAACGCGACGCCGGAGGAATATACCAGCCGTATCAGCCGAAAGTTCCGGGAAACGTGGACGGAAATGGACCTGCGCTTCGACGATTTCATCCGGACGACGGAGGAGCGGCATAAGCGCGTCGTTCAACAGGTGCTCCAAAAGGTATACGATAACGGCGACATTTACTTTGGATCTTACGGCGGCTACTACTGCGTAGGGTGCGAGCGCTTTTTTACCGAGAAAGACATGGTGGACGGCAAGTGCCCGGACCACAATACGCCCCTTGACTACATCGAGGAAACCAACTACTTCTTCCGGATGGGCAAGTACCAGTCATGGCTCATCGAGCACATCGAAAAGAATCCCGATTTTATCCGGCCCGACCGTTACAGGAACGAGGTGGTCGCGCTCTTGAAGCACGAAGCCCTGGAGGACCTGTGCATCTCAAGGCCCAGGACCAGGCTGCAGTGGGGGATCCCCCTCCCCTTCGACGACAAGTACGTGACTTACGTGTGGTTCGACGCGCTCATCAATTATATAAGCGCAATCGGATTCCCTGACGACGCGAAGTTCAAATCGTACTGGCCGGCGGCTCACCATCTGATCGCGAAGGATATTGTCAAGCCGCACGGGGTATTCTGGCCCACCATGCTCAAGGCCGCGGGGATAGAGCCCTTCCTGCATCTTAATGTGCACGGCTACTGGAACATGGAAGAGGCGAAAATGTCGAAGAGCTTGGGAAATGTCGTACGGCCCCTGGATCTCGTGCAGAAATTCGGGAGCGACCAGATACGCTACTTCTTCCTGAGGGAGATGACCTTTGGGCTCGACGCGAAGTTCAGCGAGGATTCGATCGTCAACCGGATCAATTACGATCTTGCGAACGACCTGGGAAACCTGGTGAAGCGGGCCTTCAACATGATTGAAAAATATTTCGAGGGAAAGGTACCCGCGTTCGACGCGGCGCACCCCTCGGACCGCGGCGGGATCACGGAGAAATTCAGGCTTGCGGCGGACGGCTATTTCGCCGCGATCGACCGCTTCCAGTTCAGCACGGGAATCGAACGGCTCTGGGACTTCGTTCGATTCCTGAACAAGTATATCGACGATACGAAACCCTGGCAGATGGCGAGGGAGAAACGAACGGCGGAGCTCGCCTCGACGCTGCGCAACCTTATCGAATCGATCGCCGGCCTGTCGGTACTGCTCTCCCCGGTTCTCACCGTGGGCTCGCGCGCCATAGCGAAGGCCCTTGGTAAAGAAATACTATTTGTCGATGAAGCCCAGATCACCTCGCTGAACCTTCTGGACGATGGGGCGACGATACGCGATATCGGAATACTTTACCCAAGGCTTGAAAAAGAGACCGCCGCGGCCGAACCGCCGAAGAAGGAGGGAAAACCATTGGAACAGAAACCGGAAACCGAGCAGGCGATAACGGACGACGGCCTGGTGGATATATCCGAATTCGGCAGGATCGATATCAGGGTGGCGCAGGTTCTCGAGGCCGCGGCGATTCCCGGCTCCGATAAGCTTCTCGAGCTCAAGGTGGATTCCGGGCTCGATACCCGCATCATCATCGCCGGAATCGCCCAGCATTATACGCCGGACTACCTCGTGAACAAAAAAATACTCCTCGTCGCGAATCTCAAGCCGGCCACGCTGTTCAAGCGAAAATCTTACGGCATGCTGCTCGCCGCAAAGAAGGAAAAGGGGGATAAGCCGGTGCTGATCGAGGTCGACCCGGCGATTCCCGTGGGCTCCCGGCTGTCGTAGAGGCACCAGGCGGAGCGTGTGCGGATGGCGGCATGAAGATCGGGATTATCTCGGACACGCATAATGATGTGGAAATGGTCCGGAAGGCGGTCGAGGTATTCAGGGAACGGAACGTCGACCTCGTCGTGCACGCGGGAGACCTCACCTCGGCCAAGCTGATCGAGTTGTTCGATGGAATTCCGGCAAAGTTCGTGCTCGGCAATTGCGACCTTGATTGCGACGTCATCAACGAGAAGGCGAGGGCGCTGGGATTCGGGTGCGTGGACGAGTACTGCGACTTCACCGCGGGCGGCAAGCGGATAATGCTGTTCCATGGAAACGATATCCCCATGTTTCGGAAGGCGGTCGCATCGGGCGATTACGACTACATCATCAAGGGCCACACGCACAACTTCGAGAACTATCTCTCGAACGGAACCAGGATAATTAATCCGGGCTCGGTGTACCGGGGCGAGGAGCGGACGGTCTCGATTCTTGATACCGATACGGACCGTGTTGAAAAAATTAAAATCGAAGTGGAATGATCACCTGATTTTGAGCAGGTCCATTATCCGGTCAAAATCATCCAGCGAATAATAACTGATCTCTATCTTGCCGCGCTTTCCGGAATGCCGTATATCCACCTTGGTGCCAAGGTATGATACCAGCGTCTCCTCCATTTTACGCAGGTGGGGATTGCGTGCGCCGCTTTTATCCGATTGTTTTTTCTTGCCGCCTTTATCGGCCGTAGCTTTTTCCGATTCAACGACGTTTTCGAGCGCGCGAACCGAGATCCCCGAAAGGAGGATTTCATTATAGAGCTCGTTCTGCCTCTCGGGCGCCGCCGAGAGAAGAACCTTGGCGTGTCCTACACTGATCTTTCCTTCCGATATCCCTCTCTGAATCTGCTCTGGAAGCGTGAGAAGGCGCATGAGATTCGCGATAGTTGCGCGGTCCTTGCCCACCTTCTGGGCGATATCCTGCTGCTTGAGCTTGAATCGGTTTATAAGGACCCGGAAGGCTTTCGCTTCCTCGATGGGGTCCAGGTTGGTGCGCTGGATGTTCTCGATGAGCGCGATCGTGAGGTTGGATTCCTCGGTCGCTTCGATGACGATGGTCTTGATTTTGCGCAGACCGGCGATTTTGCAGGCGCGCAGCCTGCGTTCACCCGCGACGACGTAGTAGTCGTCTTCCACTTTGCGCACGATTATGGGGCTGATAAGACCGACCGATATGATCGATTCCGCAAGGTTCGAGATCTCGTCCTCATCGAAATTGGCGCGCGGCTGGTCGGGGTTGGGGCGCACCCGGTTGATATCGAGTTCGACGATACGGTCTTTCGCGTCGCTGTACGCGTGTTCGAACTCCTCGATGGGCGCGGGGGAGCTGGAAATGATCGCGCCCAGTCCCTTGCCGAGTACTTTTTTAGCCATTCTTCAACACCTCTTCCGCGAGACTGGCATATCGTTCGCTGCCGGCGCACGCTGCATCATATAAGCCTATCGGTTTTCCGAACGACGGCGCCTCGGAGAGTTTGACGTTCCTGGGTATGATGGAATTGAATACCTTTTCCTTGAAGTATTCCCTTACGTCCGAAACGACCTGCTGCGAGAGATTCGTACGGGAATCATACATGGTAAGTACGACACCCTCGATCTTTAATGCCCGGTTGAGATTCTCCTGGACCATTACGATGATGCGCAGGAGCTGGCTGAGTCCCTCGAGCGCATAGTACTCGCACTGAAGGGGAATCATTACGGAATCGGCGGCGACGAGCGCGTTGAGCGTGAGTATCCCGAGCGAAGGGGGGCTGTCGATGAAGATGTAGTCGAACTCGCCCTTTATCTGGGCGATGGCCTTTTTCAGCAGGTATTCCTTCTGCTCGAAATCGAGCAGGTCCACCTGGGCGCCCGACAGGTGAATGTTCGAGGGGACGATATACAGGTTCTGGATGTTCGTTTTAAACAGCGATTGCTCGATTTTATGCTGGGCGATGAGAACCTCGTAAAGGGTGTTCTCAATTTCCTCGACGTTGATTCCAAGGCCAAATCCCGCATTTCCCTGGGGATCGATATCAATGATAAGGACCCGCTTACCCTTCTCGGCGAGGAAGGCAGCGACATTGACGGTCGTCGTGGTTTTTCCCACGCCGCCCTTCTGATTTGCAACTGCGATGACTCGTCCCATTGTTGTTCCCGATCATGTCTTGTAGTGTGCGCGAATGAGTGCCCTGCCCGATGATTAAGGGGTCGGCTTTAGTTCTGGATTAATGAGACAGCGGCGATTTGAATGCAAGAAATTTATATGAACCTTCCCGAATATTTTCGGGGGTTGACAAGCTTGTATAGCCATGAAAGCCCGGCGATGATCGAAACGAAAAAAAGCACGAGGATAATGGTCCTCCAATAGGGCAGGAGCCTGGAGCCGCTTCCCACGGCAAAAGCGTAGGGAACGAATCGGCCCCCGGGATAGGGATATATTTTTATTGTATAGGATGCGTCCCGGGAAACCTTGATGGGCCATTCGAATTCCTTAAGCCATGGCTGCGTCGAGGCGACGATCGCATTGTTCTTGTCGAGGAGGTCGACCTGGAAATAGTCCTGCCTGGAAAGAAAGTACAGGGTGTGCCTTCCTTTCGAAAGCTGGATTGAATAGCTGCGGCAGCTTTCTCCGGGGAGGACCGAATCGACGATGCCGGCCAAGTATTTCTGATCCCACATGTGCACGCGTGATTGAACCGCCTTGAGCATTTCATTGAATGCGATCCTGTAGGTGAAAAATCTCTTTATGCCGTTTGTGCTCTCATCGTCATAATAGGATGCATAATATGCTTCGCCCTTTCCGCGCTCCAGGCGCGCGAGTATCGGTCCCGTTTGCGTGCCCCGCGGAGTATCGAACTGCCCGTCCGCCAGGGTTTCTGAATCGCCTATCGACTGGAGGGCCACCCATCCGGAGTGCGGGACCGACCTTGAGAGACGGTCCATGGAATAGTAACTCCTGAGCTCTCCATACAGGTAAAGCTCGAGGGGTCCCGAGAGACCCATGAATGGAAAATCATCGAAGAAGGTAAATTCCCCGAATGCCCCGTCGAGGAGATGGTAAGAAAACCCCGAAAAATATCCCAATCCACCGGATTTGATAAAATCCCGTATGTTTTGATACGCTTTATGCGTATCGACCTCGTAATAGTCTTCTTTCAGGAATACTCCCTGGATTGAGGTTCCCCGCGAGAGAATGTTCACGTTCGCCTCGAGCGGGCTCTCTATTCCCGAAGGGAAAAAAATTGCCCTATAGCTTTCAAATACGAGCGGATCCTCGAGGTCTGCATAGCGAATAAGCGTGCACGGTATCTTGTACAGGGCGAGCGTTTTCTCCATAGGATCAAACTGGCTTCGGACGACCGCGATCCCCTTTTCCTGGGAATAAACGGGAAGACAGAACGAAAATAACAGCAGGCAGGCACAGCATACGATGGTCGTTGATTTCATGCATTTTTACCGGAGAGTTCCTTCAATTCGCGTAATAAATTCTTTCGCTCAGCGAGGTCGTTGTAAAGTTCTTCATTCATGCACTCCAGGGCGAGCTGGTAGGCGAATGCGGCAATGAAGCCTATCAGCCCCCCGTCCATTGCCTGAGCCACCGGCTTATCGTGCAGGGTCCTTGACAAGGAAGCTTCCCGTTCAAAGGCGCGGACGGTGCACTGGTAATAGGGAATGGGTACGCCCTCCTCGTCAAACGAAACGGACGGCTTTCGGGTAAGCGGTTCCCTGGATGCGATGGGCGATGCAGCGTTCCCTCCCGCATCGATCCAGCGCTGGTGAAGAATCAGCAGCCGGTGATGAACGGCCGCCATTCTGTATAATAGATCACCCGCGACTCGTATGAATCGTTCCATATGGGCGAGCGAGCGCATCTTTCCCTGGAAGATAAGCTTAAGCTCGCTGCGGGAGAGAACAAAGGTCGGGTTTTTACTGCGAAATTCGTGCATTTCGCCGGTCAATTGAGAAAGCGTCGCGAGATCTTCGGCGAAGCAGGCGGCATCGAATATTTTTCCTTCGACCGGGTTACGTTTCTCGTCGAGGAAATAGACCGTGGTACCGTCCAGGAAAGGCGTAAAGCAATTCTTGAAATAATTTAGGCACACGTCGAGAAAGGTGAAAAAGTCATCTTCGAATATTGAGTCGTAATCCTTCTGCCTGCGGTCTATGCTTTTCCACTGGATCTCGAATGCCCTGAACAGGAGGCTCTGCCCTTCCGGTTGTAGACTCAGGTAACGGTAGAGTTCCTCGTAAGGGATCAACTGCTCTTTCACCCTCTCGAGACGGCGCTTTCTCCTGGATTCCTCGTCCTTGCCGAACCGCCTGAGCTCATCCATGCTGTAGTCCCACTCGGATTTGCTCACGCGGGGAGGATCTATCTCCAGGAATTCCTCAAGCTTCTTCGGCTCGATTTCCTTCCAGAAAACGAGTATCTCCATCAGGAGCATGAGCAGGTGGCCGAACGAGGATACGCCGTAGTGAGATGACAGATGCGCCGAGATCCGGTTCTCCGCGCGGATTCCCGGGGGGATGAAGGAACGGAGGAGCATGAGGTACTCGATAACCTGGCGCTCGCGAAGGGAATTATTTCTTTCCTTCTCATTTTTTACGGGTACCGGGTCGTTTGGAAACACCTCCTGCTTCCTGTATTCGGGGAGCATGCGAAGCTTCCCCTCGATGACGGAAATGATCTGCTCGCACAGGTCTACCTGGACACGCTGGAAGGAGAAAAAGGAATAAAGATAACCGCGAAGCTCCGATTCGAACGCGCTCCGGTCCATCCATCTCAGGGTTTCCTGGTCGAGGGACACGAGCGGGAAGCGCATGAGCCATCGATGCAGAAGCCGGATATAGTTAAATATGGTCGGATCCTCCATCGCAGGATCCTTCAAAATCTCGATCATGACATCCGGGAGGGCGAACGCCACCTTCTCCTGGTATACTGACAATTCCCTGAGGGCTTTCATCAGACGCGGAGACGGGACCAGCCTTCGCCTGATGGCAAATCCGAACCTGTTGGCGGCGTGGATTATATACCTGGTTTTAAAGAGTTTCAACGAACGATATTTCCGGTAGAGAAGAAAAAGGGAGCGGGAATTCGTTTCGATATGGCTTTCCGGCTGGACCTGGATCGTTCGAACGACGGCATTCCGCGCGGAGAGGGTCCTGGTACGGGCGGGCTGGACGGAATTCTGCGGTTTATCGGGGCAGCCCCTGATGAGCGAAATGATGGCATTGTACCGTTCCTCGGGCAGAAGCTCCGGGTTGTTCATGAGGGCGCGGACGACGTTCATCTTGGCCGGCGGGATTTCCTTTTGCATGAGCAGAAGCTTGGCTTTTCGCTCAACTTTGCGCGATTCGGTTTCCCGGTGCATGGCGAAAGTATGAGGTTTCCGGAATTATTGTCAAGTGAATATGCGCGGCGATACGCATGCGGCGATGAATGGCGCCGGGAACAATCCCGGCGCCTCCGGATGAGGGACGATATCGGAACCGCGCGACCGGTCCGGTCAGAGTCTTACGATATAATTAAACTGGATGAATGCGCAGTGATCGATGCCCAGCAGCTTGTGCGAGGAAGCGGGGTCGTACAGGGTACGAAGCATGTACTGGGGCGCGATCGAGGTAAACGGGGAAAACTTGTATTCCATTCCCGCCATAAACCTGTTCTCCGAGAATCCCTTGCGCGCGAACCCGGGCTCCGGGCCGGACTTGTTATTGCTGTCCTGCACCAGCCCCAAATAGGCCTCGTCCGCCAAGGTAAGTGCGACACTGCTCGTAAGCCAGTAATTCACGCGGACAAGCGGGCGAAACTGGAGACTGTAACCCTGCTTGTTGCTTCCCTCGGGAACCCGCGTGGTATGGAACTTATTTTCCAAGAATAAACGGGTAATTAGTTCAAGCCCATTGTGCGTGAACTGGATGACAGGGAGAAAGTCAAGGTTATGTGAAAAGTGATACATGTCACGATAGGCCGTGGGATATCCCTGGAAGCTGTACCAGAAGGGGAGCTTCAGGGTGAACTCGCCCGCCTGGACGACATATGCGGGACCGAAATAAAGCTCATTCAGCACGCTCGACTGAGCACCGTGGGGGGCGGCTGAATCCGCATCGTTCCGGCTGAATTCGTAGCTGTAACCCGGCATGATCGTGAACACCCAGTCCGGTGAGAAAAGCAGGGTGTAATTCAAATAGCCCCACGCGCGGAAGGTGCTGTCGGCATTCGCGGAATATGACGCGCGCGGAATGATGAGGAAAAGGACGAATAAAAGCGCTGCTATTTTCGAGGTGCGCATCAAGAACTCCTTGGTCTTTATTTCAGGCGAGAATCACCTTCGCGTCGTTGAATTGAATCACATCGCCGATTATCGCGGGGGCTTCCCCGGATTTCACCAGTGCTGCAATGAGAGAATCCGCATCCTTCGAAGTTACAACGATCATAAGGCCTATTCCCATATTAAACGTCGTGTACATTTCGCGGCCTTCGATCGCTCCCTCCCTCTGAATGAAAGGGAAAAGCGGATGCGGGTGAATTTTACCGAGTTCAATCCTGACGGCGGCGCCTTCGGGCAGGATGCGGGGAATGTTTTCGTAGAACCCGCCTCCAGTGATATGCACCATTCCCTTGATCGAGGCGCCGCCGGAAAGCGCGCCCAGTATGCTTTTGCAATAGATCCTGGTCGGGGTAAGCAGGGCCTCTCCAAGGGTCGATCCCAGCTCGTCGATCCTGGTGTCGACGGAATACTTTTTAATATCGAAAAGCAGTTTCCGTGCGAGGGAATACCCGTTGGAATGCAGACCCGACGAGGGGAGTCCGATAATTACATCTCCCGGCTTAATGCTCGACCCGTTGATGATTTTCTTCCTGTCGACCACGCCGACCGAAAACCCCGCGATATCGTATTCGTCGGGCGCCATTACCGCCGGATGCTCCGCAGTTTCTCCCCCCACCAGGCTGCATCCCGCCAGGGTGCATCCATGCGCGATACCGCTCACCACCGAGACAAGGGTATCCTCATGAAGCCTGCCGCAGGCGATGTAGTCGAGGAAAAAAAGCGGGGCCGCACCCGAGACCAGGATATCGTTCACGCACATCGCCACGGCATCCACGCCAATGGTGTCGTGCTTGTTCATCATCTGGGCGATTTTCAGCTTGGTGCCCACGCCGTCGGTTCCGGATACGAGTACCGGTTCTTCCATGCCCGGGAAGGCCCCGGAGTAGAGCGCGCCGAAACCGCCTATATCGGTGATAACCTTCTCGCTGAAGGTCGCCTTCACGATCGGCGCAATGCGTTTCACGAAACGGTTCCCCCCGTCGACATCGACGCCGGCGTCCCTGTAGGTGATTCCCATAAGTACCTCTCCTCCCCGGTGGGTCACCGGACCGTATCCGACGGGCCCGGGTGACGAAACCTGAACTGAATTTAAAAAACTATTGCCTATTTTAAACAAGTATTTTTCACTATGCGGGTCCGAATATTTCCCGGCGGGCGCCTGCTGTCAACCAGGGAACGAGGGGATTCCTGCCATGCCGCTGACCGATCGCGAGGTACAGACGCTCATCGCCAAGCTCAGGGGTAAATATGCCGGGTACGCCAAAAAATACAGCAAATCCTGGTTCAATGCCGACGCCTTCGAAGACAGGCTCCTGGTCGCGATAAAGAACCGGATGAACCTGGAGGCCTTTATCTTCGCGGAAATCGCCAATTTCGAAAAAACCAGGGAAAAGTACGAAAAGAAAAAGAACGCGAAAAGCTTCACCCGGCTTGTCGACCGTATCATGGAAGACAACATGGCCAGGGTGAAAAAATACACCCCCGTCTATTTCCACCCGCAGGCCGAGCTCGAAATCGTCCACTGTTACGGGGCCATCTCGGAGTTCGCATTATATCATTTCCCCGTATTCTGGCTCATTTCGAACGATATCGCAAAGGCCAGGATAATCGAAATCGAGGAAAGGCTTAATTTTCTCGCGCTGCCGTCGGGCACCAGGTACGCGAAGCGCATCCTCGACCATGTCATGATCCTGAACAGGCAGGCGGCTCCGTCGCGCGAGATGGAAATTGAAAAAGACAGGAATAATTACATGAAGGAATGCGCGTTCGAATTGCACGATGTCCACGATCTGTGCGAGGAACTCCTTGGAATGCGATCACCGGATTGGGAGATTCCGCTTCGATTCGACAAGCTGTTCATTGAAAAGGAGCGCGGGAAGAAGGTCGTTGAATTGTACCAGGGACTCACCGGATATGGAGCGATTTTGCAGCTCATGGAGGTCGCCTCGAATATCCTGGATGACTTCAGGCTGAGCGCGTTCAAGCGAAAGGATTCTCGCGCCTTTTAATGCATATCATGGTGATATCGTCGGCCTGGTTGGTGTACTCGTTGAACTCGTACACGCTGCCGATTATTTCCTGGATGATTTCGCGCGAATCCAGGGGCGCGATTTCCATGAAGTGCTTAAGGAGTCTCAATTCCCCGTAAAATTCCCCGGTTTCCGGTGAAAATGTTTCCGTGACGCCGTCGGTGTAGAATAATACCGCATCGCCCGGTGACAGGGCGAGCACGTCCTCCCCAAACGTGGCATTGTCGAAAAATCCGAGCAGCGGCCCGGTGCTATCCAGCATGCGGTTGGATTCATCGCGCTCCCTGTACCAGATCACGGGCGGGTGCCCCGCGGATGCGATAACAAGCTCCCCCAGGTGGAGATTAATTCTACACAGGATGGCCGTTCCGAAATAATTGATTTCGGAGATGTCTTGGAAGAGCAGGCGATTCACCTCGGTCAGCGTCGCACCGGGGGATAGATCCGGACGGGAGATACTCCTGAACAGGGACCGGATTTCATTTCCCACGTAGGACGACGCCATTCCGTGTCCTGAGACGTCGCAGAGCACGATCTGGTAGGTGGAATCATCCAGGTAGAAGCCGTCGAAAAAATCCCCGCTGATGTCATCGGCGGGCATGAAGGTGTAGCCGATATCGTAACCGAATAATGCGCTGAAATCGGGAAGCGCGGCGGCCTGGATTTTGCGGACCTTTGCGATCTCGGCCTTGTAGCGTTCGTACTGCGTATCGAGCTCGTGCTGGATGGAGATGCGCCTGAACATCATCGAGGCGAAATCCGTACAGAGGGAAACGAGGTTTTTTTCATCGGAATCGAATTCCCGGCCGCGCTGGAGCATCAGGTATCCCGCCACGGTGCTGCCAAAGGTGATGGGACTGATTATGCAGTGAGTAGTATCGGTCCCCGACTTCCTTTGAATTCGAAAGGATGCGGGTCCCGTTTCCATGTCCTCGAAACCGCCATAATTCCTGACGATGCGTTCAAAACGAAGGGGGGCGTCGTCCTTGAGGAACGAATGGTCGTACATTGAAACCGGTTTTCCGTTTCGGTCCCGCCGGACGACTTCGATATACCCGACGTCCAGAATTTCGTTGAACATCTTCAATTCCGACAGCAGTGAGGGCATATCGGACACATCTATGTTTTTCTGCATAAGCCTGTTTACGAAATAGAGCTTCTTCGAAAACTCGAGCTGGTAATTGAAGGCCGTAAACAGCTTGCTTTGAAAATCGATGATTTTCTTATAGCTGAGTATCTTCGATTTCACCTCGTAGGGAATGAACGGCTTGCGTATATAATCGTTTGCGCCCGATGCGTAGCCGCGTTCGATCGAGTCCTTTTCATCGGCCGCGGTGAGCATGAGGATGAAGAGTTTTTCATACTGGTGGTTCATGCGCAGCGCGCGGCAGATTTCGAACCCGTCCCCGTCGGGAAGGAGAACATCGAGCAGCACGATGTCCGGGTTGAACCGCACGAGGACATCCTGGAACGCCGCATAGGTGGCCACCGCGAGGAATTCGCATTCTTCCCTGAGCGTGTCTTCGAGTATGCGCCGGACGAGCCTGTCGTCCTCCAGCGCCAGCACCCGCAGCGGTATCCCCTGAGTTTCCATACCGGTCATTTCCCTGGTTCCCGGAAAAGTATAGCAGGCGGGCGCGGGTTCATTCAATAAGTATTTATGAGGGGCGATGAAGAAAATGCCAGGGGGAAGAGCCGGCGGAAAGAAATTCGGCCAGGCTGCCGATTCAGGGCTTATACCTCTGGGCGATGGGGATCCTCCTGCCCGAGCCGAATGCCTTGGAGGTGATCTTGAGCCCCGGCGCCCCCTGGCGACGCTTGTACTCGTTCCTGTCGACTTTGGCAAGCACGTCGCGGACCACGTGCGCGGGATACCCCAGGGCGATAATCTCCCCGGCGGAGTTCATTTTCTCTATGTACAGTTCGAGTATCTGATCGAGCAGGGCATAGGGGGGAAGGCTGTCCTCGTCCTTCTGGTTCTCCCGGAGCTCCGCGGACGGGGGTTTTTCGATGGTCGCGACGGGGATGATCTCCCGATCCCGGTTGACGTGATACGCAAGCCGATAGACGAGGGTCTTGGGGAGGTCCGATATTACCGCCAGCCCGCCGGACATGTCGCCGTAAAGGGTACAGTATCCCATGGCGAGCTCGGACTTGTTGCCCGTGGTGAGAAGCATGCTCCCGAACTTGTTGCTCGCCGCCATGAGGAGATTGCCGCGGATGCGCGCCTGGATGTTTTCCTCCGCAACGTCCTCGGGCATGTTCGAAAAAACCGGCTTGAGCATGGACCGGTAAGAATCGAAAATCTGCATGATCGGTATGGTCTCGACACGAATCCCCAGATTGCGCGCGAGCGCCGCCGAGTCGTCCACGCTTCCCCGGGACGAGTAGACCGAAGGCATCGTAATGCCCGTGACGTTTTCGGGTCCGAGCGCCTGGGCGGCGATCGCCGCCGTGAGGGCCGAATCGATGCCCCCGCTGAGCCCGATGACGACCTTTGAAAATCCGCATTTTCTCACGTAATCGCGCAGTCCCAGGACCAGTGCCCTGCGCACATCCTCGAGCTCGTCTTCCACGGGATAACCGATCGTTTCCGGGATATCGAGATCGACGACGACGAGGTCCTCCTCGAATCCCCGGGCCCGGGCAATGAACTCCCCCCGGGCATTCAGGAAAAAGCTGTTTCCGTCGAATACGAGGCTGTCGTTTCCCCCTACCTGGTTTACGTAAAGGATGGGGACCGATTCGCGCCGCGCTATTCCGGAGATCATCTCCCACTTGACGGTATTTTTTCCCTTCACATACGGGGACGCCGAAATATTGATAAGCACGTCTATGGATAATGCCGCCAGCGCGCGCACGGGATCGACCGGGTAACGCCGCAGTTCCATGGAGGAGCTTTCGTAGTCGGAATCGTTCCAGATATCCTCGCAGATGCAGGTGCCGATTTTCTTCCCCATAAACGTAAATGGGTGGATATTCCTGCCGGGAGAAAAATAACGCAACTCGTCGAAGACGTCATACGTGGGAAGCAGCACCTTGTGATACCGGGCCTGGATATGGCCGTTTTCCATAAAGGCAGCGGTGTTGAAGAGCATGGGTTTGTTGTGTACATCGAACTCGACCATTCCGCAGATAACCGCGATACCGTCCGCATGGCGGGCGATCTCTCCGGCCGCCGCCAGGTTGTCGTCGATAAGCTTGTCTCGTTCGAGCAGGTCCATCGGAGGGTACCCGATGGTGGCAAGCTCCGGGAATACGACGAGGTCCGCCCCGGTGTCCTTCGCGAGGCCGATGTACCGGATGATTTTCCGTGCATTGCCCTCGATATCGGCGATTATAGGATTTATCTGTGCCAGAGCGATTCGCATTTCGTGTCACCTCTCCAGGAACTGTTGAACCAGTTCCCTGAGCTTTTCACGCATCACGGGTTCCTTTTCGGAACTGAATATCGAAAAAAGTTGCGGAGTCACGGCCCTGTCCTGCAGCCGTTCGATTGCGTACAGGGAGGCCAGTCTCAGGTACTGGGTGTTGGAGGCCCCGAGTCCCGGCAGGAGGCGTTGCGCGCTTCCGGGCTGGCCCCTGAAGAGGCCGATTGTATTACTGAGTTCCGCCTTGAGGAAGCTGTCCTGGGCCGCATCAAGCGACTGCAGAAGGAGGGGCAGCGCGGACGGATCTCCTATTTCGCCAAGCGCAAAGGCTGCCTTGATCTTGAGCGCCCTGTTCTGGTCGTGCATCAGGATTCTTTCAAATCCCTTCATGCCGCCCGTGCTCCGGGATTTGAGCAGCATCTCGAGCAGCATATCCTTGATTTCATCGTCGGTTTCAAGATCGAGCTGGGTTGAGACCTGGTATGACGAGCCCGCGTTCACCACTTCCAGGAGACTCACTGCCGCGGCGTATCGAATTTCGCGGTGTTTATCGGCAAGGCACTGGAGCAACACATAAAGATTTTCCCGGTCATTGAATGCGCGCATGATGGTGATAGATTTAACCCGTACCTCCCACTCCGGGTCATTGAGGGCGAGGTTCCTGATAGTGACAAGATAATCGGTAAGCTTGTGGTTTTCTATGCATTTTAGCGTGAAGTATCGGACCGATTTATTGTCATCTTTTATCAGCTCCATGAGGATATCATTGATGCGCCGGTCATAAATATGAAAGAAGGCCTGGAGCGCATATACCCGGTAAATGGGATTAGGGTCTCGCGAAAAATTAAGCATGTAGGGCAGCATGCGGTCATCACCGATTCTCTTTAGTCCGAGAATAGCACTTTCACGCACATCATGGTGCGGGCTTTTCAGCTCCTCCACCAGGTGTGGTACGATTCCGCGCTCGCCTGTAGTTGAAATGAAATCTATTATTTCCTTTTTCAACGATACAGACTGGGTGGTGCGGAGCATATCCAGCCAGGTGGACAGGCTTTCCTTAATGGGAAAACTTTGCAGGGCTCGAAATGCCAGGGCTCCTTTCTTTTCGGTGGGGTTAGCCAGGATGATTTTTTTGAGGGAGGGGAGCAGGGAAACGGGCTTGTTGAGCGCGATGTAGTCCCGGGCTTCCCGCATGTCTTCTTCGGAGGAACTGATAATTTTAGAAATAAGGCGCGAATCGATTGAGTCCTCGGCCAGGGCGGGCATGGAAATCATCAGGAATGCGAGCATACAAAACGAAAGATTAAGCCGGGTTTTATTCATAGGTTCGATCACGCGCAGGAAATGTACGCAGAATTGGTCATTATGTCAATTAAACCGTCAATGAATAAAAAAGACCCGCTGCACGGGTCTTTTTGTCAGGGAAAATGATTCGATCTATTTCAACACGCCGTAAAGGTAGTTGCTGACTACGGCCTCTACAACTTCCTTGTCGAGCACGTTCATCTTTTTGCGGTCATAATCATAGACGACATACATTACACCGCCGATAAGCATGAGCGCGGTGATGTCCGGATTAACGTTCTTCTTGTAAACACCCTTCCGCTTGATTTCGTCCACGTCACGGGAGACTACTTTCGTTATGTATTCAAGAAACTTGGTGATCCGGGTTATAACCTCTTCGTCGATGCCGGCGATGTCTTTGTAGATGAGCTTGATTACGATAGGTTCCGAAAGGATCGTACTAATGCACGAAGCGACGCGCTCTGACTCGAATTTTACCATGGCCTTTTGGACGGGATTGGATTTGAGGAAATCCCTCAAGTCGTCCGGATCCATGATATCGTCAATTTTCTCTTCGACCGCTTCAAGAATTGCGTATAATATTTCCCTTTTGTTCCCGAAATACTGGTACACCGTTCCCCGGGCGATATTAAGCTTTTCACAGACCTGCCCGATATGGGTACTCTGAAATCCATTCAGTATGAACATCTCTTTTGCAGTATCGATGATCTGCTGTTTGCGTTTTTGTCCTTTTGCCGGCATATTCTTCCTCTGCAATGCTCGCGTTTTCCGGTGTCAATACCTGGTTTCCTGGCTGGCGTCGGTTCTCTTGAGCTTTCTTAACTCTTCGGAAATTGGTACCAGGGCTTCCTTGAGCTCCCGAATGAGATTCTCCGCCCTATCCTGTAATTCCCTGCTCATCGTTTCCGATCGCCCCAAACCGGGGAGCATGCACTCCTCATAGTATGTTTCAGAGACTTTATGGATATTTACAATAATTTTTTTATGAATAAATACTTATCAAGTATTGAATTTTTACGTCAACAACTTTTTATAACAATTTTAACCGGCCGTTATACTTTGGATGACGGGACGACGTAGCCGGCGCATCGGCGCTGCGCCAAACTTTTCCTAAGACGAACGCGCAGCATTACGCAAGCTTATTAACAAGGGACCCGAGATGGCTGCTGGTATTCACACGGCCCGGTCCTCCGCCGAGCACAACGTAGAGCAGGTTTTTCACCTCTTCCATGTTCATCACGACCCTGTCAAAATCAAAATTGGATCCGGCCGGCAATGGCTGTATGTCGGCACCCCTGACGGGCGCGTGGCTGTCATTGAACTGGGCGTGGCGTGTGATTTGGCTGGTATGCGCGAGTGTTCCGACTTCCATTTCCGTAACCTCCTTCCGTGGAGTTTATCTATTGATAGAATCGGCAGGATTGAAAAAATATAATAGAATTATTTATTTATTCTCATGATCAAGGTGCAAAAGCTCTCGAAGGTGGGCTTTAATTTCCTCTGAGTCCGGAAAGCGGGTATAAGCTTTTTTCAGGAAATTTTTAGCGCTTTCACGGTTCCCTTTTAAGAGCTGTATATAGCCAAGGGTATCCAGGTAGGCCGGGTTTTCGCGCCTTGCTTCAACGGCCCTTTTTGACAGGAGCAGGGCCTGGTTGAGATCCCCGCCGGTCTTGGCGATTACATAGGCTAGTGAATTACACGCGGTCGGATTTGATGGCTCAATGGAAAGTATTACCCCGTAGGTCTGCTTTGCGTCCGGAAGCAAGCCGAGTTTTTCCTGGCAATATCCTTTCATATTCAGGGCAATTACATCATGCGGGTTGAGTTTGAGTCCCGTTTCAAGATGAAACAGGGCGCCTCGGAACTCATTAATCTGTATCAGGCAATACGCCGCGAGTTTTCTGACTGTCAGGATGTCGACAAATGATGCGGGAAGCTTCACGAGCTTTTCGAAATACTCAAATGCCGTCCTGTGCAGCCCCGTCCGGGTGTAGCAGATGCCAAGATTGTAGAGAACCACCGGGTTTTCCCGGTCGAGTACCTCTGCGGCCTTGAGATCCTCGATGGCCGCGGAAAAGTCCTTTACTGTGCAACGTGCAGTCGCGGATTTTAAGAAAGCCCCGATTTTTTCATTTATATTCACTTCTTCCATGGACGTTCACCCTTGGACATGGATTGAAGGAGCGGGTAGTCGGTCGAATCCAGGGTCAGGGGTGTTATCGCTATCGCGCCCCGCTGCAGTTCGTAATAGTCGGTGGATTCCACCTCGTCGGTTTCTATCGACCCATTGAGCTGGAGGTGCATCCCCCCCTCATGCCGGTCGGTTATGATGTAATTATCGATGTAGCGGCGTTTTGAAAGGGAACAATATCGGATGCCCGATATTTCGTCGGCAGGTATGTCGGGATAATTGATGTTGAGACAGAACGGATGCGGGATATGTGAGTCGCCTATCGGATCAATGTATTCCATGATAAATCGGGATGCCGCTTCGAAATAATCGGAGGTGCGTAAACAGTCGATCGAAATCGCGATACCGGAGGTGCCGAAGATGAATGCGGTGCGCGCCCCGGCTACCGTTCCGGAAAAATAAACGTCATCCCCCAGGTTTGGCCCGTGATTGATACCTGAGATTACGAGGTCCATTTCCGGAATTAGCCCCGAATGCAGACCGATATTAACGCAGTCTGCGGGAAATCCCTCCACGGAAAACCGGTTATCCGACAATTTTTCAACCGCGAGGCCCCTGCGGACGGTTATTGCGCTCGAACAGGCGCTTTTTTCCTCGTGGGGCGCGATTACATAGATTTCATGACGCTCGCATAGAATGCGCGCCAAAATATTGATGCCCGCGGCATTAATGCCATCGTCGTTGGTTAGCAGTATATTCATTCGTCCCGCCTGAAAAGCTCCGACAGTCTCGCATTTTTTAAGGAATTTATGCAATAATTTATCCATACCATTCCCAATTTTAACGTTTCCGGCCCGGGATGTGATATGCAGAAAATATTTGACGCGGGAATAACCAGTGGTAGTTTTAAAAAGGGCGCATTTATAAAAACTGGTTCGGGGTCCGGATATGCCTGTATATGAGTTTCGCTGCAAAGGATGCGGCGAGGTGACTAGCGAGTTGAGAAAAATGGGCGATTTCGCCCCGGCAGTCTGTACGGGATGCGGATGCGCGGATACGGAGAAAA